>NZ_JBQCGZ010000141.1:0-42159 GCF_051955155.1 Leifsonia sp. | reverse complement strand
TGCCGGCCGTCGCGGCGCCCCCCGCCGACTTCACCGCGCCTTCGTCGTCGACCGGGCGCTGCCGCGCGAGCCCCCAGCCGGCGCCGGCGCCCGCCGTGAACACCCCGGCGTCGCAGCCGGCGCACGCCTCGGCGATGGCGTCGACGTCCGCGCGCTCGATGTCCAGGAGGACGCCCTCGCCGCCCAGGCGGTATACGTCCTCGGCGTGCTCATCGGCGCGGACGAGGCCGACGAAGTCGTCGCCCCGGTCGTAGAGCACCCGCATCAGCTGCTGGGCGACTTTTCCGTGGGCTCCGACGATCGCGATTCGTGACATGCCTCCATCTTGCTCCTCCGACGCGGTGCTCCGCTCACGGCGAACGGGATCGCGCCGGGCCGCTGCGATGCGTTACCGTCGGAGCCATGACGGCTGTCGGCGAGCTCCTCGGGCGCATTCTCGCGTCCGCGCTCGCGCCGTCCACCCTGTCGCCGTCCGCGCTGATCGCCCTCGTCGGTCTCGTCGGGGCCATCGGCATCGTCGCGGTGATCGCGACGGCGGCCGTGCGCTCCGTCGCCGCACTCGCGGCGTCGCTGCGCGTGCGCGCCGCCTGGTCGACCCCCGCGGAGCCGCCCGTCGGCTGGCTCGCGGAGAGCGAAGCCGACCCGGACGCGGACGGCCACCCCCGCCCGAGGGCACCGGGCATCCTGCTGCCGGCCGTGTGACGGGCGTCGTGCGACGCGCCGGCGCGGCCGGTCGACGTCCACCGACACTTCACAGACAGCAGGGAAACCCATGGACTTCTTCTCGTGGCCGCCCGTCGCGGCCCTCGTCGACCTCGCCTACCGCGTGGTCACCGCGCTCTCCGCCGGCGTCGAACCGTTCGCCGGCGCCGCCTCCGGCCTGGTCGCCGTCGCCGTGCTCACCGTCCTGGTGCGCACGCTCCTCCTCCCCGTCGGCGTCAGCCAGGTGCGCGCCGAGTTCACCCGCCGCCGGCTCGCGCCCAAGCTCGCGGAGCTGCAGCGCAGGCACGGCCACGACCGCGAGCTGCTCGCCAGGAAGACGATGGAGCTCTACCAGGAGGAGCGCACCTCGCCGTTCGCCGGGATGCTGCCGCTGCTCGCGCAGATCCCGGTCGTCACGCTCGTCTACGCGGTGTTCACGCACGCGACCATCGCCGGTCACGCGAACGCCCTGCTGGGGGAGTCGGTGCTCGGCGCTCCGCTCGGCACCAGCTTCGTCGCGCTCGCGGGCATCGGGACCTCGGTGTGGCCTGCCGTGCTCGTCTACGTCGGGGTGCTCGCGCTGATCGCCGCCGTCACGACGGTCTCCCGGCGGGTGCTCGCGCTCCCGCGCGCCGAGGGGACGCCGGAGCCGACCGGGATGGTGCGCGCGCTGTCGTTCCTCCCGTACGTCACCGTGGTGTTCGCTGCGTTCGTGCCGCTGGCCGCCGCCGTGTACATTCTGACCTCGACGGCATGGACGGTCGCCGAGCGCTTCGTCCTCCGCCGCGTCCTCGATCCACAGCGCAGGGGAGCCCAGCCATCGACGTCACACTGAAGCCCGTCCCCGAGCTCGTCACCGACCGCCTGCGGCTCGTGCCGCTCGGACCGGAGCACCTCGAAGGGACCTGGGCCGCGCTGCAGCAGCCCGAGGTGATGCGGCTCACCGGCACGCACACCACGTTCACCAGGGACGGCGTGCACGCGTGGCTCGCGTCGCTCGCGGGACGCGACGACCGCGCGGACTGGGCGATCCTGCGCGCGGAGGACGGCGAGCACATCGGAGAGGCGGTGCTCAACGACCTCGACGAGGACAACCGCTCGGCGGGCTTCCGGATCGCGCTCGGCGACCCGCGCTTCTTCGGCAACGGCTACGGGACCGAGGCGACGATCGCCGTCCTCGGCCACGCGCACGGCGCCGCCGGCCTGCATCGTGTGGAGCTCGAGGTCTACGCGTTCAACCCGCGCGCCCAGCGCGCCTACGAGAAGGCCGGGTTCGCCGTTGAGGGCAGGCGGAGGGACGCACTGCTCTGGCAGGGCGAGTGGGTCGACGCCATCGTGATGGGGAGCCTGGCGCGTGTTCCGGCGCAGAGCTGACCGCCCGGCGCCCGCGTCCTCCGGGACGGCCCTCGGGGTCGGCGTCCAGGTGCACGTGATCGAGCGCAGCCCGGCGACGGGCGACGACTGGCCGGGCGAGCCGACCGGCGTCATCGTCGCACCGGGAGACCGCGGCCTGCGCTCGGTCGGCCTGCCTCCCGATGGGCTGACCCGCTGGGTGGTCGCCTTCTCCGAGCCGCAGCGCACCAGGGACGGCCGCGGCCCGTTCGAGACGGCGGCCATCCCCGCCGCGCTGCTCGTCGCGGCGGAACCGGTGGAGGAGTGAGCATGCCGGCGGTCGGGCTGATCCGCGGGATCAACGTCGGCGGGGCCTCGCGCGTGGCGAAGGCCGACCTCGCCGCGGCCTTCGAGGCGGCCGGGTTCCGCGAGGTGGTGACGCTGCTGCAGAGCGGCAACGTGGTGTTCGCCGCGGATGCCGCGCCGACCGCGGAGGACGCCAGGAGCGTGACCGCCGAGCTGCACCGGCGCTCCGGGGTGGATGCGGGCGTCGTGCTGCTGCCGGAGGCGGAGTTCCGTCGGGTGGCCGCGGCCAACCCGCTGTCGGGGGACGACGACGCGCGGCTCGTCGTCACCTTCCTCGACCACGACCTTCCGGCCGACGTCGTCGCTCCCGACGCGGAGAGCATCGCGCCGGAGGAGCTGCGGCTGGGGGAGCGGGCGGTGTACCAGTGGTGCCCGCTCGGCGTCTCGAAGTCCCGCGTGAAGCCCGCGTTCTGGCGCTCGCTCGGACCGGTGGCGACCACGCGCAACCAGCGCACCGTCGACCGCATCCTCGCCGCGCTGGATCGCCGCGCGTAGCGCGGTCGGACGCCCTTTTCCCGAGCCCCGCGGAAACCTACAATGACGGCATGTTCGTCGAGGGCACCCTTCGATGGCAGGTCACCGAGGACTGTCCCTGGGACCTGTTGATGGCGCTCGCCCTCCGCGACCTCGCCGGACTCGGCGCGGTGGGCGAGCCGGTGCTGCCCCGGCTCTCGCCGGCCGTCGTGCCCGTGCTGCACGGAGCGGGCGGCGGAGCACCGGCGGCGCGCCCGTCTCGCGACCTGCTGACCCGGCAGTGGCTCGCGCTGTTCGAGGCGGCGGCGGATCGCGAGCACCGCGCGCCGGCGCCGCTGCTGCAGCCCCCGCACTTCTCGGCGCTGGATCGCGCGATCGAGCTGCAGGACGTGGTGATCGCGAACTACGACGTCGCCGCGCGCTGGGCGCGGGATCGGCACGCCGAGTACGCCCGCGCGTCCCTCGAGCACCACGCCGCCCGGGCCGCGGACATCGTGGACGTGGTGCGCGAGCGGGAGCACGAGCTGCGACGCCAGGCTGGCTACTTCCGGCTGGACATCGACGTGCTCCCGCTCGCGGAGCCCGGCGCGTGGATCGTCGGGCCGCACACCGTGGTGGTCAGCACCTCGATGCGCGACGATTCGCGCGCGTTCCGCGCCTGGTTCCGGCCGCTCGTGGCCGCCCTCGTCTGACCGGCCCCCGGCCGTCTGTTCCGGAGTTCTTCACGCGACACGCCGGTGCTGGGCGAGAAGAACTCCGGAACCGATGGCGATCGGCTCAGGCCACGCGCTTGGCGGGCGAGACCGTCTTCGCCGGGTCGGTCTCCGCGACGTCCCCGACGGCCTCGTCGATGCGGGCGAGCACGTCGCCGGAGAGCCGGATGCCGGCCGCCGCCGCGTTGGAGGCGACCTGCTCGGGGCGGGACGCGCCGACGATGGCGCCGGCCACGTTCGGGTTCTGCAGCACCCAGGCGACGGCGAGCTGCGCCATCGTGATGCCCAGCTCGTCCGCGATCGGCTTCAGCCGCTGCACGGAGGTGAGCACGTCGTCGCGCAGGAACTCCTTGATGGCGTTCGCGCCGCCCTTCTCGTCCGCTGCGCGGCTGCCCTCCGGCGGCTGCGCGCCCGGCAGGTACTTGCCGGTCAGCACGCCCTGCGCCACCGGCGACCAGACGATCTGCGAGATCCCGAGCTCGGCGGAGGCCGGGACGACCTGCTTCTCGATCACGCGCCACAGCATCGAGTACTGCGGCTGGTTCGAGATCAGCTGGAAGCCGAGCTGCTTGGCGAGCGCGTGCCCGGCGCGCAGCTGGTCCGCCGTCCACTCGCTGACGCCGATGTAGAGGGCCTTGCCGGAGCGGACGATGTCGGCGAACGCCTGCATCGTCTCCTCCAGCGGCGTCTCGTTGTCGTAGCGGTGCGCCTGGTAGAGGTCGACGTAGTCGGTGCCGAGCCGCTGCAGCGAGCCGTCGATGGACTCCATGATGTGCTTGCGGGAGAGCCCGGTGTCGTTCGGGCCCTTGGGGCCGGTCGGCCAGTAGACCTTGGTGAAGATCTCCAGCGAGGCGCGGCGCTGACCCTTCAGGGCGTCGCCGAGGACCTGCTCGGCGAGGGTGTTGGCGTACGCGTCGGCGGTGTCGAAGGTGGTGATGCCCGCGTCGAGGGCCGCGTGCACGCTCTGCGTTGCGGTGTCGTTCTCGACCTGGGAACCGTGGGTGAGCCAGTTGCCGTAGATGATCTCGGAGATCTTGAGGCCGCTGTTGCCGAGGTATCTGAATTCCATGCCATCACGCTACCCGTCCGCACGCCGCTGTCAGCCGGAGGTGGCATCCTGGAGCGGTGGGAAAGGCGGACGGCAGCGACAGGCGGGTGACGACCGCCCCCGTCGACGACGCCGAGGCCACCATCCTGCACGTCGACATGGACGCCTTCTTCGCCTCCGTCGAGCTGCTCGACCGGCCGGATGCGCGCGGCAAGCCCGCCATCGTCGGTCACGCGGGCGGTCGTGGCGTCGTGACCAGCGCGACCTACGAGGCACGCCGGTTCGGCGTGCGCAGCGCGATGCCGATGTCCCAGGCGCTCCGGCTGTGCCCGACGGCGATCATCCTGCCGCCGCACTACGAGAAGTACACCGAGTACTCGGCGAAGGTCATGGAGATCTTCCACGAGGTCACTCCGATCGTGGAGCCGCTCAGCATCGACGAGGCGTTCCTCGACGTCTCGGGCGCCAGGCGGCTGCTCGGCGCACCGCAGCGGATCGCCGAGCTGATCCGCTCCCGCGTGCGCGAGGAGACGGGGCTGACCTGCTCGGTCGGCGTCGCCGGCACCAAGTTCATGGCCAAGCTCGCCTCCGGCCGCGCAAAGCCGGACGGCCTGCTGGTGATCCCGCCCGCCGAGACGGTCGCCTACCTGCGCCCGCTCCCGGTCGGCGCGCTGTGGGGCGTGGGTGCGAGCACGCAGGCGTCGCTCGAGCGGATGGGGATGCGCACCGTCGCGGACCTCGCGGACGCGCCGCTCGCCGTGCTGCAGCGCGCGGTCGGCGACGCCGGCGCCCGCCGGCTGCACGAGCTCGCGAACGGGCGGGACCCACGCCGGGTGATCACGGAGACGCGGGAGAAGAGCATCGGCCACGAGAACACCTTCGAGGTGGATGTGGCCGACGCGGACCAGCTCCGCCGCGAGCTGCTGCGCCTGGCCGGTCGCGTCGGCGAGCGGCTGCGCAGGCACGGGATGGTCGGCCGAACGCTCGCGCTCAAGGTGCGCTTCTCCGACTTCCGCACGATCACGCGCTCCCGCACCCTCGCCGAGCCGACGAACGTCGGCCGCCGGCTGTTCGAGGAGGCCTGGGACGTCTTCGAGTCGATCGGCATCGACCTGCGCGCGACGCCGATCCGCCTGATCGGCGTGCGCGCCGAGCAGCTGCTGGACGCGGGAGGCGACGCGCTGGCGCTCTGGGACCCGGACGAGGAATGGCGCGAGACCGAGCGGACGCTCGACGCGGTCAGCGCGCGCTTCGGCCGCGGGGTCATCGGACCCGCCTCCCTGGTCCGCCGCGCCCGCGACGCCGACGAGGCCGCGCGCGACGGGCGCAACCCACGCTGGCTGAGCGACTAGTCCCTCCGTGCCTCAGCGCAGGCCCACCTCGATGCCGCGGTGGTCGCTGCCGTTCGCGGGCAGCACCTCGCTCTCGGCCGTGATGAGGCCGCGCACCAGCGCGTGGTCGAGCCGCGCCACCGGAAAGGCGGCCGGCCAGGTGAAGCCGAGCCCGAGCGCGGCGTCCGGCGCCTCAGAGAGCCGGGAGAGCAGCGGGGAGAGCGCGCGGTCTCCGGCTGCCGCGTTGAAGTCGCCGATCACGAGGACGTGGGCGGTGTCGTCCGCCGCCACCGTGCGCGCCAGCTCGGCGAGCATGGTGTCGCGCTGCTGGTACTCGCCCGGCCGGACCGAGGCGAGGTGCACCGCGTAGACCCGCGTCGTCGCGCCTGGCGTGTCGACGTCGACGCTGAGCGCCCGCTGCCAGCCGAGGCCGAGGGAGAGCCCCTGCCCGTCGTGCAGCTCGTACCTGCTCCACAGCCCGACCGTCCCGATCACCAGGTGGTGCGGGTAGGCGGCGTCGAGCACACCCTCGACGGTGGTGCGGGAGGCGGCGTCCAGCTCCTGCAGCGCGATGAGGTCGGGCGAGCGCCGCGCGAGGTCCTCTGCGACGGCCGCCGCCTTCGGGTTGTCGGCGTGGATGTTCTCGCTGACGACCGTGAACCGCGGCGTGCCCGCCGCCATCGCCGGCAGCAGCGCCGTCCCGAACGACGCCCACCACACCGCCATCGCCGCCGCCACCGCGAGTCCCGCGAACAGGGAGAGCCTGACCAGCGCCGCGGCCCCCAGCACCACGAGCGCGACACCGGCCCAGGGCAGGAACGTCTCCACCAGCGACGCGGCGCCTCCCGCGTCGGGGAGCAGGCCGTGCCAGAGCAGCAGCGCGCCCACCGCCAGAGCGGCGATTCCGGTCAGCACGCCGCGCGGACGGCGGCGGGAGCGGGAGGTGGACACCCGCACGATTATTCCGGCCGTCCTGCTGAGAACCCGGCGTGAACGCTGTGCGGCGGGTGCGAACCGCCCTGGCCAGCCTGGGAGCCTGCGGGTACGGTGTGTCCATGACGAACATCTCGCTCAAGCTCGCGGAGACCATCACGTCCTCCGGCATCAAGTCCGTCTACGGCGAGCCGATCGTCGTCGACGGGACCACGATCGTCCCGGTCGCCGCGACCCAGTTCGGCTTCGGCGGCGGCTCCGCCGGCGACGCCGAGGAGGCGCCGGGGGGTGGGGGCGGCGGCGGCGTCGCCATCCCGTTCGGCGCGTACATCAGCGACGAGACCGGGGTGCGCTTCCGGCCCAACCTGATCACCCTGCTCGCGGTCGGCATCCCGTTCGTGTGGGTGGCCGGTCACGCGTGGTCGCGGGTCATCCGCGCTCTCAAGCGCTAGACGTCCCGGCTCGATCGTCGCCATCTGTTCCCGAGTTCTTCACGTGACGCGCCGGTATGAAGCGTGCAGAACTCCGGAATCGATGGCGGGGAATGGTCGCGGCCACCGGGGCGGCATCGCGCGCTAGACTGGCGGCGAACACGGGAGTCCGGTGAGCCGGGCTGAGAGGAAGCTTCTCCAAGTTTCGACCGTCGAACCTGATCTGGGTCATGCCAGCGCAGGGAGGCCATCTCACATCCCGTGCCCTCATTTCTGACAAGAAAGGGCACGAACAGTGCACGCAACCGCATCGTCCATCTCCGCGCGCCCCGCGCGCGTCCTCCGCTGGCGGGTCGTCGACATCGTCGTCGCCAGCGTCGTCGCCGTCGCGGCGGGAGTCGTCTTCTGGATCTGGGGGCAGGCGTACAACCCCCTCTCCGGACCCGTCACCGCCGTGCTGCCCGGCTTCCAGGGCATTTTGAACGGCCCCTGGCTGTTCGCCGGCGTGCTCACGGCGCTCATCGTGCGCAAGCCTGGTGCCGCGCTCTACGGCGAGCTCGTCGCGGCCATCGTCTCGGCGCTCATCGGCACGCAGTGGGGCTTCGCGACCCTGCTCTCCGGCGTCGTCCAGGGTCTCGGAGCCGAGATCGTCTTCGCCCTGTTCCTCTACGCGAGCTGGGGACTCGTCCCCGCGCTGATCGCCGGAGCGGGCGCGGGGCTCGCCGAGTCCGTGCTCGACCTGCTCTACTCCTACCCGGGCTCGACCGCCGCGTTCGCGATCACCTACACCATCACCACGACGCTCTCGGGGATCTTCTTCGCCGGGCTGTGCTCCTGGCTCCTGGTGAAGGCGCTGGCCAGGACGGGCGCGCTCAGCCGGTTCGCCGCGGGGCGCGAGGTCACAGGGCGGGTCTGATCATCGCGACCGCATCCCGCCCTGAGCAGCCGGCCCCGGTCGCCGTCCGGGCGGACGACTGGGGCTGGCGTTACGCGGGCCGCCGGGCCTGGGCGGCGCGCGGGCTGAGCCTCGCCATCGAGCCCGGAGAGCGTGTCCTGCTCCTCGGCGCGTCCGGCGCGGGCAAGTCGACGCTGCTCGCCGGTCTCGCCGGCGTGCTCGGCGGCGACGACGACGGTGAGAGCGAGGGCGCGCTGCTCCTCGACGGCCGCAGCCCCGCCTCCTCGCGGGGCCGCGCCGGCCTGCTGCTGCAGGACCCGGACGCGCAGGTCATCCTGGCGCGCGTCGGAGACGACGTCGCGTTCGCCTGCGAGAACCTGGGCGTGCCGCGCGAGGAGATCTGGCGCCGTGTCGGCGGCGCACTGGCTGCGGTCGGCCTCGAACTGCCGCTCGGCCACTCCACGGCTCAGCTCTCCGGAGGGCAGAAGCAACGCCTCGCCCTCGCGGGCCTGCTGGCGATGCGGCCCGGCCTGCTGCTGCTCGACGAGCCGACCGCCAACCTGGACCCGGAGGGTGTGCTCGAGGTGCGGGACGCGGTGGCCGCCGCCGTCGCCGCGACCGGGGCCACCCTCGTGGTCGTCGAGCACCGCGTCGCGGTCTGGCGCGACCTGGTCGACCGGGTGATCGTCCTGGACGCGGACGGGGGCGTGCTCGCGGACGGTGCGCCGGACCGGGTCCTCGCCGACGCCGCAGGCCGGCTGCGCGAGGGCGGGGTCTGGCTTCCCGACACACCGGTCCCCGCCGCCCCGAGCGTGACGGAGGGGGAGCGGCTGCTCGCCGCCCGCGATCTCGCGATCGGCCGCGGCCCCGGCATCTCCCGGCGCCGGTCGGCGCGCGCGACCGCTCGCGCAGCGGAACGGGCCAGGGCGCACGCGCTCCCGGTGCGGATCGACGCGGAGGTCGCGGAAGGCGCGGCGGTCGCCCTGACCGGCCGCAACGGCGTCGGCAAGTCGACCCTCGCACTCACGCTCGGCGGACTGCTCGCCCCGCTCGGCGGATCCCTCACGGCCGCGCCCGCCCTCGCCGGCGCCGCCGCCGCGCAGCCGGCGCTGTGGCGCTCCACCGAGCTGCTGACCAGGATCGGCAGCGTCTTCCAGAACCCCGAGCACCAGTTCGTCGCCTCCACGGTCAGGGACGAGCTCTCCACCGGTCCGCGGGCGCTCGGCCTGGCCGCCGCGGAGACGGACGCGCGCGTCGACGAACTGCTCGACCGCCTCGGACTCTCGGTGCTGGCCGCCGCGAACCCGTTCACGCTCTCCGGCGGCCAGAAGCGACGGCTCTCGGTCGCGACGGCGCTCGCTACCCGGCCGCGGGTGCTGGTCCTCGACGAGCCGACGTTCGGTCAGGACGCGACCACCTGGCTCGGCCTGGTCGGGATGATCGGGGAGCTGCGCGCGGACGGCCACGCCGTGGTCTCCGCCACCCACGACGCCGAGTTCGTCGCGGCCGTCGGCGCGCGCGAGCTCCGGCTCGCCCGGTCGGAGGAGGTGGCGGCGTGAGCGTGCTCGAACCGATCCGGCGCGGGCCCCTCGCCGCGCTCAATCCGGTCGCGAAGCTCGGCGCCGCGCTCATCGTGACCGCCGTCCTGATCGTCTCGATCGACCCGGTGTCCGCAGCCGTCGCCCTCGGCCTGGAGCTCGTGCTGCTCTGCTTCGCCGGCATCCCGGCCCGCACGCTGCTCCCGCGGCTCGCCCCGATCCTGGTCGCTGCGCCTCTGGCTGCCCTCACCACCGCGCTCTACGGCCGCAGCAGCGGAACGGTGTACCTGCACTGGTGGGCGGTCGAGGTGAGCGACGGCTCCCTGCAGCTCGGGCTGGCGACGATGCTGCGCATCCTCGCGATCGGGCTGCCGGCGGTGCTGCTCTTCGTGACCATCGACCCGACCGACCTGGCGGACGGGCTTGCGCAGATCCTGCGCCTCCCGGCCCGGTTCGTGCTGGGCGGCCTCGCCGGGCTGCGGCTCGTCGGGCTGTTCGTGGACGACTGGCGCGCACTGACCCTGGCGCGCCGGGCCCGCGGCGTCGCCGAGTCCGGCGCGCTCCGCCGCCTGCTCGGGCAGTCCTTCGCGCTGTTCGTGCTCTCGCTCCGGCGCGGCAGCAAGCTGGCCACCGCGATGGAGGCGCGCGGCTTCGGCACGACGGAGGATGCGCGCACCTGGGCGCGGCCGTCGGTGTTCCGCGGCAGGGACTGGGCGGCGCTCGGCGTCGCGGCGCTCGTCGCCGGCACGGCCGCGGCCGTGGCGATCGCGGTGGGGAGCTGGAATGTCCTGGGATCCTGAGGCGGCGGCCGCGCGGGACGGAGTGCTGGCGGCCGTGCGTGCGGCGATCGACGTCCCTCCCGGAGTCACCCCGGTGATCCTCATCGACGGGCCGAGCGGCGCGGGCAAGAGCACCCTCGCCGACCTGCTCGTGGCGCGCTGGCCGGGGGAGCGGACGCCGACGCTGGTGCGCATGGACGACCTGTACCCGGGCTGGGACGGGCTGGACGCGGCGAGCGACGCGATCGCGACCGAGCTGGTGGAGCCGCTGGTGCGCACCGGCCGCGGACGCTGGCGGCGCTGGGACTGGGCGGCGGACGAGCCGGCCGAGTGGCACGAGGTCGCGGACCCCGCTGCGCTGATCGTCGAGGGCTGTGGCACGCTGTCCCGCCGCGCAACGCCCTTCGCGCGGCTCGCGATCTGGGCCGACGCGGACGACGTGCTGCGCAAGCGCAGGGCGCTCGACCGCGACGGCGCGACCTTCGCGGCGCACTGGGAGCAGTGGCAGGGCGAGTTCGAGCGCTACGTCGCCCGGGAGGACCCGCGCCGGAACGCGACCCTGCGCATCGACGTCACGGACTGGCCGCTGGGTGGTCGGCGACTCCGCCGCGACGGGACTACGGTGGGAACATGAGCGAGACACGCCCCTCTGACCCCGAGTACATCGTCGAATACGCGGACGGCCCGCGTGCCGGGACCGCCGACCGCCGCTGCCTCGTCGACGGGAAGGTCGACGAGCGCAGCGGCGCCGTCGCCGCGGTCGAGGGCCTGGAGTCGGTGTTCTGGTACGTCGCGGGCGAGGAGCGCACCGTGAACGGCGAGCGCTACGTCACCTACCACTTCGACGCCCCGGACAGCGACCCGGTCGAGGCCGACAAGGAGGACGAGTCCCTCTAGGACCCGTCCTCGACGGGCGGCCTGCTCAGGCCCAGCCGAGCTCGTGCAGGCGCTCGTCGTCGATGCCGTAGTAGTGCGCGATCTCGTGCACCAGGGTGATGTGGATCTCGTCCCGCAGCTCGTCCTCGTCCGCGCAGATCGCCAGCAGCGGCTCCCGGTAGAGGATGATGCGGTCCGGCATCTCGCCGAAGCCGTAGCGGTCGCGCTCGGTGAGCGCGACGCCGTCGTAGAGCCCGAGCAGGTCGAGGGAGCCGTCCTCCGGCCGGTCCTCGACAACGAACACGACATTGTCGAGCCCGTCCACCATCTCGTCCGGCAGCTGGTCGAGTTCGTCGGTGACGACCGCCTCGAAGGCGTCCGCATCCAGGTGGATGGGCACCGTCACCACGCCTCGGCGACGGCGGCGTGCAGGTCGAGCAACTGGACTGTGCGCTCGCTCGGCCCGCGGCCGAAGCCGCACTCGGTGGCGACCCCGAACCGCGGCTGGGCGGTCGTAGCCGCCCGCACGCGACGCTCCGCGCCCGCCACGCCGTCCTCGTGGTGCAGCAGGCCGAGGTACAGCTCGGTCTCCGCGGGCAGCTCGAGGGCGGCGAGCGGCGCGAAGTAGTCGGCATCGTCCCGTTCGATCGGCACCGGGAGGTGGAACCAGGCGATCGGGCGGCCGGCCTTCTCGAGGACTCCGGCCGTGACGGCCGCCAGCTGGCCGGCGTCGGCGGGCTGCACGAAGTGCTGCTCTTCCACATCGCCGTAGCAGAAGTGGTAGCCGACCTCGACGTCCGCGGGCACGGCGGCGGACTGGCGCACGGCACGCTCGATCACGCCCGTGAGCACGTCGTCGAACCAGGGCTCGATGCGGCCCTCGAGCAGCGCGAACTCGACGGCGGTGTCCCACTGGATCGCCAGGTCCTCGTGCGGGATGCCCGCGGCGATCCTCTCGAGCTCGGCGAACAGGGCGCGCTCGTAGGCGGGCTCGAAGGCCGCGCGATCCTGCGGAACGACGAACGCGCCGGCGATGGCGGCGGGAGTGGGCAGCGAGACCTGGAAGCGGGTCCTCGTGGCGATCACGCCCGCCTCGCGCAGCCGCGCGAAACGCGCGTACGAGTCGAGGGCCGCCTCCGCGTAGCCGAGATCGGGGAAGTCCAGCTCGTCGGCGGACACACCGGGGTCGAGCTGGAACGGGCGGCCGTCGAACACCTCGCGCAGGTAGAAGGGCTCGACCGGGATGCGGGAGAGGCCCGTCATCGTGTCGAAGCGCTTGGTCTGGAACTGGATCCAGTAGAACCGCTCGCCGAACTCGCCGTCCGGGATGCGCCGGAGGCGGTCGCCGAGGTGCTCGCTGACGGTGCGGAACACGCTGTCCGCGTCGGGCAGGTTGACGCTGCCGACGAGGTGCGCGCCACGCGGGGATGCGGGGGCCGGGCTGGTGCTCACGCGCGTGAGTCTACCGGCCCGGCCTCCTCGATCCCGGTGCGGGCGATCAGTACCAGTTCATGGCCTGGGAGTGCGACCAGGCCGAGCACGGGCTGCCGTACGAGCGGCTGATGTAGTCCAGTCCCCACTTGATCTGGGTGGTGGCGTTGCTCGCCCAGTCCGCGCCGAAAGTGGCCATCTTGCTGCCGGGCAGCGACTGCGGGATGCCCGCGGCGCCGCTGCTGCCGTTGGAGGCCTGGTAGTTCCAGCCGGACTCCTTCTGCCAGAGGTTGCTCAGGCACTGGAACTGGTCGTCGCCCCAGCCGTAGGTGCTCGCGGCGAGCGTGCGGGCGGTCGCCTTCGCGCCGTCCGGCGTGTTCGCCTGCGCCTGGGCAGCTGCCGCCGCCGCTGCGGCCGCTGCTGCCGCCTCGGCGGCCTTGCGGTCGGCCTCGGCGCCGGCAGCGGCGAGGGCGGCCGTCGCGGCCTGGGTCTTGTCGATGCCGGCGCGGATGTCGCTGTCGTCCAGCTTCGTGAAGTCGTCCAGGCCGGCGATGGCGGTCTTCGCCGCGCTCGCGTCCGCCTTGGACTGGTTGGCGTTCACCGTCGCCTGGGCGGCGGTCAGCGTCTTCTTCGCCTCGTCCTCGAGGCGGTCGCGCCAGATCGAGTCGTAGACGTGGAGCTGCTCGTGGTGCAGACCCGTCGACTCGGAGAGTTCGCGGGTGGAGCGCTCAGCGGCCTGCTGCTGCGCCACTGCGGGGGCGACGACGCTGGCCGAGAGGATGATGGCCGCAGCGCCGGTGACGATGCGGCCGAGGGGGAGGTCGGTGTTGCGGATGGTGCGGAAAATGCTCAGCATGGGCTTCCTGGGTCGGGTTTCCCCGTCGCCGTGGCGCGTCCGGTCCCGGACGCCGGCACGGCAGGCGTCGGCCCACGGGGGACCGCGCCGGACGGGCTGGCAAACCGCGCCGGCACGCACGGAAGCGTCCACTGGACCAGGGGGTCCCGAGGGCGCGGCGTGCGGCGCGGGTGTGCCGCACCAAGGTTTCGGGCCAGGCGTCCGCCGGGGTGTTCGTTGGGGGGCGGGGACGCACGGGGCGCAGCACGGACGGCGTTCGTGGCCGTCGGCAAGCCACGTTAGGCGCCTACTCTGGACGGTACAGGCGTGAACGCTGGCAAAGTCGTGTACGTGTCACCGATCGGTGTTCACCGCGGCGGCGCCGGCGTCGGCCGCCTCCGCGTCGCGTTCCGCGTCATCCATGCGGCGGTTGGTGACCCAGATCATCCCTGTGAGGAGGCACAGGACGAGGGCGCCCATCGACCAGAAGACGGCGGGGATGCCGAAGAGCTCGGCGATCAGCCCTCCCGCGGCGGCGCCCAGCGGCATGGTGCCCCAGGCGAGCAGCCGGTAGGCCGAGTTGAGGCGTCCGAGCAGCCGGTGCGGAGTGACCCGCTGCCGCAGCGAGACGGTGATGATGTTCCACACCGAGATGAGCAGGCCGCCGACGAAGAAGGCGCTCCCGATGATCCACGGGCTCGCCGTGAGCGCCGGGGTGACGATGGTCGCGAGCGACCCGAAGACCGTGAGGGTCAGCGCGCCCGCCCGGCCGAGCAGCCGCTCGACGGGCTCGGCGATGAACGTGCCGAGGATGCTGCCGATGGCGAACGTGGTGATCAGGACGCCGTAGCCGGGATCGCTCAGCTTCATCTCCGATGCCGGTCCGACCGCGTAGAGCACGAACACCGTCATCGCCGCGTTGCTGGCGAAGTTCATCCCGCCGACCATGATCGCGAGCACGCGCAGCAGCGTGCTGTTCCAGAGGAAGCGCAGGCCCTCCGCGATGTCCGCCCGCATGCTGGTCTCTCCGGTGTGGCCGGTGTCGAACCGGCCGCGGACCAGCATCAGGACACCGACCGCTGCCACCCAGAGCAGGACCGGGGTTCCGAAGGCGAGCCCGACGCCGAGGGCGACCAGGAAGCCGCCGAGCGGCGGGCCGATGAACTGGTTGGTCGCGAACTCGGCGGCGTACAGCCTCCCGTTCGCCCTGGCCAGCGCCGGGCGCTCGACGAGCTGCGGCAGGATCGACTGCGACGACGTGTCGTAGATCGTCTCGGCCGTGCCGACGCAGAACGCGGCGACGTAGAGCAGCCAGATCGAGCCGGCCCCGGCGACGGTCACGATCGTCAGCGCGGCCAGGAACGCCGCCCGCGCGATGTTCGCGATGAGCATCAGCCGGCGGCGGTCGTGCCGGTCGGCGAGGGCGCCCGCGGTGAGCGCGAAGAGCAGCCACGGCAGCGTGAACGCGAACGAGAGCCCGGCGATCAGCGCGGGGGAGTCGGTGTACCGGATCGCGACCAGCGGAAGGGCGACCTTCATCACGCCGTCCGCCAGGTTCGAGAACGAGGCGGACGTCCAGAGCTTCCAGTAGGAGGGCCCGAGCCGGATCGCGGTGGTCACCCGACAAGGATGGCACGCTGATTGGGAATTCTCAATCGATCGGTGGAACCAAATCAACGGCTATCATCGTGGCATGGCCGAGATCGACCCGGACGCCAAGCGCCGCCCCGCCTCCGTCAAGGAGCTGAAGGCGATGTCGCACCCGCTGCGCGTGCGCATCATCCGGCTCTGCGGCGACCACGAGCTCACGAACAAGCAGCTGGCGGATCGCCTCGGCGTCGACCCCGGCACGGTCTACTACCACGTGCGCCAGCTGGTCGACGCGGGCTTCCTCGAGCCGGCGGAGGTGCGGACGGGGGAGAGCGGCGCGCTCGAGAAGCCGTACCGCTCGACGGGTCGCAGCTGGTGGCTGTCGGTGCAGCTGGAGGACCTGGACACGAGTCAGGGCTTCGCCCCGGTGGAGGCGTTCCAGCAGGAGCTGGCGGAGGCCGGGCCGGCGTCGATCGCCTCCTACGCGCGCTTCGCCCTGCACCTCTCGCCCGAGGACGTCGCCGAGCTGGACAGGCGCATCGTCGCGGTCATCGACGAATACGTCGAGACCGACACCGAGCGCGCCCACCTCCCGTCGCACGGCGGCATTTTCCTCCTCCACCGCACCCCCGACTGACCCAGCTTCGGCCACCAGCCGCCGAGCACAGGAAAAACGTCCCGGATCCGGCGGATTCGCGACGGTTTCCCTGTGCTCGGCGGCCGGGGCGCCGGGGAATGCGAAAGGCCCGGAGCGTGTGCTCCGGGCCTTCGTGCGTGGGGTGAGTAACGGGGCTTGAACCCGCGACCTCCTGGACCACAACCAGGCGCTCTACCAGCTGAGCTATACCCACCATGTCCCGCGGCGGATCTTCCGTTCCGTCGCAAGCAACTCATCGATTCTAGTACATCCGGGCGGCCCATTTTTCCACCACGCCCGTGGCGGCGGCCTGGGTCTCCTCGGTGGTGGGTCCCGGCTCCGCGACGAACGCGGCGGAACGGTAGTAGTCGAGCTCGCGGATGCACTCGAGGATGTCGGCGAGCGCGCGGTGGCCGCCGTTCTTCGCCGGCGCGTTGAAGTAGATGCGCGGGTACCAGCGGCGGGCGAGCTCCTTGATGGAGGACACGTCGACGTTGCGGTAGTGCAGGTGGTTGTCCAGCCGCGGCATGTACTTGGCGAGGAACATCCGGTCCGTGCCGATGGTGTTGCCGGCGAGCGGCGCCGAGCGGGCGCCCGGGGCGAACTTCAGCACGTACTCGAGCACCTCGTACTCGGCCTCCGCCAGGCTCTTGCCGTTCGGGATCTCCTCGATGAGGCCCGAGGTGGTGTGCATCTCGCGGACGAACTCGCTCATGTTCTCGAGCGCCGACGCGTCCGGCTTGATGACGATGCTGAGTCCGGGGTCGAGCACGTTCAGGTCGAAGTCCGTGATCACGACGGCGATCTCGACCAGCTCGTCGACCTCGAGGTCGAGTCCGGTCATCTCGCAGTCGATCCAGACCAGACGATCCGAGGAGGTAGCCATGGATCGAGTCTAGTGCGGCCCTCCGACCATCCGCGGCCGGGCGGTCACCGGGGCGGGCTCCGGCAGCTTGGGCCCGAGGCCGTCGCCGGCCGAGATGTGCCGCAGCCGCCTGGCTGCCCATGGCAGTGCGTGCACGCGCAGCCAGGTCCGGAACGGGAGCTCGTCCGCCGGCTCGGGATGGCCCTCCGCCGTGGCCGTCGCGGTGATCTCGGCGTACGGCACGCCGAGCGTGTGCGCTGCCCTGCTGGCGAGCAGGCGGTGCCCGCGTGCGCTCAGGTGCACGCGGTCGGCGGCCCACATCCCCGCCTCCTGGAACTCGCGGACCCCCCACACGTCGAGCACCACCGCTCCGTGGTCCCGCGCGATGCTCCACACGTTCGCGTTGAACACGGCGGCGCGGCCGCGGAAGGGCTTGAGGAAGAAGGCGAACTGGGGATCGAAGAGGTTGGCGAGCAGGACGGTCGCCCCGCCGGCGCGCAGCCGGGCGACCCCGGAGGCGAGCCGGTCGGCGAGGTCGTCGGGATCGGCGGACGGGCTCATCAGGTCGTTGCCTCCGATGAGCACGGAGACCAGGTCGGGACGCAGCGTGAGCGCGTGCGGCACCTGGTCGCCGACCACGTCGGCGATCCGGCGGCCGCGCACGGCGAGGTTGGCGAACTCGAGCCCGTGACCGGCCAGGTGCGCGTCCCCGTCGAGAATGCCGGCGAGCCGGTCCGCCCAGCCGAGCCAGCTGCCGGGGCGCGCCGGCGACGGGTCGCAGAGACCCTCGGTGAGCGAGTCCCCGAGGGCGACGTACCGGGAGTAGCTGGTTCGGCTCACAGTGCGATTGTGTGCCGCCGCCGCGCGGCGTGGCGGCGTCCTGGCCGCTCGTTCCGCGATGGTCGTCCGGAATTCGCCGGACGTACACTGGGCAGCGTGGATGCGACACCCGCCGTTGGCCGTCCCGTCACCGGGACCGTCGGCCTGACCCTGTACACCTCGGCCTTCTGCGAGCCGTGCATGCAGACTCGCGCCGTGCTCGCGGAGGCGTCGCGGCTCGTGCCCGGCCTCACGGTGACGGAGCGGGATGTGGCGCGCGAGCAGGAGCTCGCCGAGGCCGACGGCATCCACTCGACGCCGACCGTGGTCGTGGCCGGCGCGGACGGCGGCGAGGTCTTCCGCGCCGTCGGCGTCCCCACTCTCAACCAGGTCCTCGTCGCCGTCGCCAAGGCGGTCTGAGCCGCCGGCATTCGTGACGGTGCCCGTTCGGTACGTCCGCCCCCTGCTCGAGCACGGGCATTCGTACCGGAAAGGGACAGTCGGGGCGCGGTGGTGCCCCCGGCAGGAATCGAACCTGCGACCAAGAGATTAGAAGGCTCCTGCTCTATCCGCTGAGCTACGGGGGCGCTCGCTCCACGATACCGTAGCCGTGCTGGGCGGCCGGTCCGCGCCCGCCGCTACAGGGTGGCGCCCGACTTGCCCGCGCGGTTCACGATCGCGATCACCGGGCGCCGGCCGCGCAGACCGAACCGCAGCCGCAGGCTGGCGTGCCGGGCGATCAGCACGGCGACGATCACCGCCGCCACCGCCGGCACGATGCCCGAGATCGCCATCGCGACGTGCGGACCCGCCAGCTCGACCACCCAGCCCATCAGCGGGCCGCCGATCGCCTGGCCGCCGAGCAGCACGAGGATGTAGAGCGAGATCACGCGCCCGCGGATCTGCACGTTCGACGACATCTGCACCAGCGAGTTCGCGGCCGTGATGAAGAGCAGGTTCCCGACGCCGATCCCGACCAGCAGCACGCTGAACGCGATCTCGCCCGGAGCGAGGCCGGCGAGCGCCTGCACGACGCCGAGCGCCGCCGCCGTGCCGACCACCATCGACAGCCGCACCGAGGTCCGCCGCGTGGATGCCAGAGCACCGGCGAGCGCGCCCGCGGCGACCAGGGCGTTGAACATCCCGTAGCCCTGCGCGCCGACGTCGAAGACGTTGTTCGCGTACGCGGCGAGGAACACCGGCATGTTGAACGCGAAGACCGCCAGCACCGCGACCATCACCACGGTCCAGAAGATCACCGGCTTGCGCCGCACGTACCGCATCCCCTCGGCGAGCTGGCCCTTCCCGCGCGGGGCGGCGGGGGAGTGGTGCAGCTCGTGGCGGCGCAGCGACAGCAGCGCGCCGACGACGGCGAGGCAGGCCACGGCGTTGATCGCGAACGACCAGCCGCCCCCGACCGCCGTGATCAGGATGCCGCCGAGCGCCGGTCCGATGAGGCCGCCGAGCTGGAAGATCGAGGAGTTGAGGCTGATCGCGTTGCGCAGGTAGCGCGGTCCGACCAGTTCGTTGACGAAGACCTGCCTGGCCGGGTTGTCGATCACGGTGACCAGGCCGAGGACGAACGAGATCAGGTAGACGTGCCACACCTGCACGGCGTCGCTCAGCGTGAGCACCGCGAGCACGGTCGCGAGGAGGGCGGCGGCGGTCTGGGTGGCGATCAGCAGCTTCTGCTTGGAGTAGCGGTCGACGATCACACCGCCCCACAGCCCGAAGAACAGCATCGGCGTGAACTGCATGAACACGGTGACGCCGACCGCTGCGACGCTGCCGGAGAGCTGCAGCACCAGCCAGTCCATCGCGATCCGCTGCATCCACACCGCGGTGTTCGCCACCAGGTTGCTGGCGGCGAAGCGGCGGTAGTTCGGCACCCGGAGGGAGACGAAGGTCTCGCGCCACGGCGGACGGGCGCTGAGTACGGGCATGGGGCCGGTGGGCGGGGCGGTTGCTGCGGGGGTGGCCACGGTTTCGTTTCCTCGGTCGCTGGTTTCGTGTCGGTTCCGGTGTCTGATGTCAACGCTACGGATGTCCGCGGTATTCTGTGAGCCAATTGAAGCTATAACTCCCATTGGCTTTCTGAATGGATGCGCCCTCCGTGTTCGATCCCGTCCTCCTGCAGACCTTCCTCGCCGTCGCCGACACCCGCAGCTTCACCCGCGCCGCCGGCCGGCTCGGGATCAGCCAGCCGACCGTGAGCCAGCACATCCGCCGCCTCGAGCAGGCGGCGAAGCGGCAGCTCGTCGCGCGCGACACCCGCGAGGTGCGGCTGACCGACAACGGGGATGCGATGGCCGGCTTCGCGCGCACGATCCTCGCCGCGCACGCCGAGGCGGACAGCTACTTCAGCGGGTCGGCGATGCGCGGCCGGCTCCGGTTCGGCGCGGCCGACGACCTCGCGATCACCACCCTGCCGCGGATCCTCCGGCACTTCCGCCAGCAGAACCCGCAGGTGAACCTCGAGCTCACCGTCGACCAGTCCGGGCCGCTGCACCGCAGGCTGAAGGCCGGCCAGCTCGACCTGATCTTCATCAAGCAGAACCCGGGCACCACCGAGGGCACGGTGGTCGCCACCGATGAGCTGGTCTGGATCGGGCACGAGAAGACGGTGCTGGAGCCGGAGGACCCGGTCCCGCTGATCGCCTACCAGGGGCCGAGCCTGAGCCGGCAGATCACGATCGACGCGCTGGAGGCGGCCGGCCGCACCTGGCGGATCACGTGCAACACCCGCGAGGTGAACGGCGTCCTGGCCGCGGTGCGCGCCGGCATCGGCGTCGCCGTGTTCCCGCGCTCGCTCATCCCGACGGACCTGATCAAGGTGACCAACCGGTTCGCGCTTCCCGACCTCGGGCACGTCGATTTCACACTGCTGTCCAACCCGTCGGCCGCGCGCGAACCGGTGGACGCCCTCACCACGGCGATCCTCGCGCGCGCCGTCACGCGCGTGCCCTGACCCGCGACGGGCGACGCAACGCGGCCGATTCGTGACGAATGCGCGCCATTCGGCGGATACGCGCGACATTCCTCACGAATCGGCGCGCACCCGCGCGGTCAGCCGACGATGGGGACGCGGTCGGGGTCGGGCGGGCGCAGGCCGCCGTCGGAGGAGCGGCGGCGGAGCACCAGAGCGATCAGCGGGAACAGCAGCACCGAGAGCATCCCGGCGCCGACGAGCGCGGTCGCGGTGCCGGAGGCGAGATCGTGCTCGCGCAGGCCGATGTTGGTGACCGCGACGATGATCGGCAGCCCGGTCGCGCTGAACAGGGTCATCGACGCGCGGTCGGCGAACGTCGAGCCGCGCGGGGCCGCGAAGGAGCCGGGCAGGCCGCGCACGACCAGGAGCAGCACCAGGAACACCGGCAGCAGCAGCAGCGCCTTCGGGTCCGTCAGCAGCGCGTGCAGGTCGAACGTGATCCCGGTGTTGATGAAGAACACCGGGACGAGCACGCCGAAGGCGACCGCCTCCAGCTTCGTCTCGATGAGCCGGGCGTCCGGCTCGGCCGCTCCGGCCAGCAGCACGCGGCAGAGCACGCCGGCGGCGAACGCGCCGAGCAGCATGTCCAGCCCGAACGCGATGCTCAGCCCGACCAGACCGGCGATCACCAGCACGACGAAGCGGATGGCGAACTGCCCGCTGGTGTGCAGGGTCGCGCGCACCAGCCGGTGGAAGCCGGCGTGCGGGCCGCGCGAGGCGAACCAGATCGCGAGGCCCGCGATCACCGCGAACCCGATCAGGACGAGGGCGGCGGCGAGCGGCTTGCGCCCGCTGAGGAACAGCGAGATGGCCAGCAGCGGGCCGAACTCGCCGACGGCCCCGACCGCGGTCACGGCGCGGCCGAACGGGGTCTTCAGCTCGCCGGCGTCCCTGAGCACCGGCATGAGCGTCCCGAGCGCGGTCGAGCACAGCGCGATGCCGACGTAGACACCGGCGACCGCCGTCGGCGCGAGCAGGACGCCGAGCAGAACGCCGGCGACGAGCGAGACCAGCCAGCCGAGCGACGCTGTGCGCAGCGGCCGTCCGCGGATGGCCGAGAAGTCGATCTCGTTGCCCGCCATGAAGAACAGGAACGCGAGCCCGAAGTTGGCGACGCTCTGCAGCGCGTCCGACGACGGGATCCAGCCCAGCACGGCCGGGCCGGCGATCAGCCCGAGGACGATCTCGAACACGACGAGCGGGATCTTCGCGACCCGTCCGACCGCCGAGGTCAGCAGTGCGGCGCCGACGGCGAGCAGCGGGACCAGGACGATGGTGCCGACAGCGTGCTCCATGGCCCGATGCTAGCGGCGGACGCGTCCGCCGGGCAGTTCACACACCCGAAATCCCGGCGGGCTATCGTAAGGCCCATGCGAGAACTCCAGGCCAGAATCATCGGCGAACTGAATGTCGCCGCCCGCATCGATCCCGCCGCGGAGGTGGAGAAGCGGACCGACTTCCTGGTCCGGTACCTGAAGGCGACGGGCGCCTCCGGCTTCGTGCTCGGCATCAGCGGCGGGCAGGACTCCTCGCTCGCCGGCCGGCTGTGCCAGCTCGCCGTCGAGCGGCTCGCCGAGCAGGGCGTCGCGGCCGAGTTCATCGCGGTGCGACTGCCGTACTCGGTGCAGCACGACGAGGACGACGCCCAGCTCGCGCTGTCGTTCATCCGTCCGCAGCGCACGGTCACCTTCAACGTCCAGCGCGGCGTCGACGGCGTGACGGCCGAGTACGCCGACGCGGTCGGGGATGCGATGACCGACTTCACCAAGGGCAACGTGAAGGCCAGGATTCGGATGGTCGCGCAGTACGCGATCGCCGGCCAGCGCCGGCTGCTGGTCGTCGGCACCGACCACGCGGCGGAGGCGGTCACCGGCTTCTTCACCAAGTACGGCGACGGCGGCGCCGACCTCCTCCCGCTCAGCGGCCTCACCAAGCGGCAGGGGCGCGCGCTGCTGGAGCACCTGGACGCCCCGTCCCGGCTCTACGAGAAGCTGCCGACGGCGGACCTGCTCGACCACGACCCCGGGCAGACGGACGAGGCGAACCTGGGTCTCAGCTACGCGGACATCGACACGTTCCTGGAGGGCGGAGACGTCGCGGACGAGGTGGCGACGGCGATCGAGACCCGGTACCTGGCGACCGAGCACAAGCGCCGGGTGCCCGCGAGCATGTTCGACGACTGGTGGCAGGTCCGCGGCGACTACACGGACTGAGCGCGCAGACGAGAAGGGCGCCGGAATCGCTTCCGGCGCCCTTCTGGCGTGCTGTGCGGCGTCTGCTGCTTCGGGTGGAGTGACCGCCGCGGGATTCAGACCGGCTGGCCGAGCCGTGGCGTCGGGGCGGTGTCCGATCCGTCGCCGGGGGTCGTGGTGAACGGCGAGAGAACGGTGTCCTCCGTCGCCGGTGCGGGGGCGGCCGGCGCGGCTGCGGCGGCGGGGGCCGGCGTGTACTGCTCGTGGTGCTGCTGGGCGACCCACGCGTCCTGCTGCGAGATCAGCGAGCGCTCGGCGTCCGTGTTCTCGAAGCGCCAGCGCTCGAGGTCGCTCTGGAAGATCTTCCTGGCGCGGCGCGGGTTGTTCTGCCACTCGATCAGGCGGTCGCGGAACTCGGAGATCGCGGGATCGAGCTGGTAGCCGAAGGTCGCGGACGCGCGCTTCATCTCGGCCAGCTGGTGCCCGGCCCAGTTCGCGGCGATGCCGGCGCCCTTGATCGGGAGCAGGCGCACCTGGATGTCGGCCTGCCCGACGGCGCGGTCGGAGAGGATCTGCTCTGCGGGGCTGAGGGAGTTCCAGACGGAGGCCTCGGTCGCCGCGTCGACGAGCGCGGCGATGGCGCTGGCCTTCTGCTGGCGGTCGCTGCGGGAGAGGAGTCCGCGGAGGGCGCCGCGTGCGATCCAGGCGGCGATCAGTCCGGAGACGATCACCGCGACGGCGAGCACGGCGGCGTTGAAGACCGCGGGCTGCGCGGCCGACGAGGAGAGCCAATCGACGAAGTCATTCCACCACTGCATGCGGCGATGGTAACGGCGAGCCGACCGGCGAGGCGGGATCGCGTGCGCTGTGTCGCGCATCCCGGGCGCAGAATAGGGGAGGAACACGAATCGAAGGGATCCATCCATGCAGACTTTCGTCCTCGCCGGCGGGTGCTTCTGGTGCCTCGACGCGGTCTACCGGGTGCTGCGCGGCGTGCAGGACGTCGTCTCGGGATACACCGGGGGGACGACCGTCGATCCCAGCTACGAGGAGGTCTGCACCGGCACGACGGGGCACGCCGAAGCGGTCGCCGTGACCTTCGATCCCGATGTCATCCCGGCCAGCGTCATCCTGGACGTGTTCTTCACTCTGCACGACCCGCGCCAGCTGAACCGGCAGGGCAACGACGTCGGCACGCAGTACCGGTCGGCGATGTTCTTCGATGGCGACGAGCAGAAGGCCCAGTTCGAGGCCGCGCGCGACCGCGCTGCCGAGTACTGGGACGGCGGGATCGTCACCACCATCGAGCCGCTCGGAGCGTTCTACCGTGCCGAGGAGTACCACCAGGACTTCTTCGCCAAGAACCCGGGCCAGGGCTACTGCCTGGCCGTGGCGCTGCCGAAGGTGAACAAGATCCGGGCGTCGTACGCGGAGTACGTCACCGCGGCCTGAGCCTCCTCCACAGACCGGCGGGTCCGACGACCTCTCCACGGATCCTCCGGTGGGCGCCCGGCGCGCGGGCGGCGCCCCGCACAGTGGTCTCAGCGCCCGCCGCCGGCGGGTCGAGAGGAGAGAGACCATGACCGAGTCCGTCGCCGTCCGCGGCGTCGTCGCGACCGAGCCGCGCCACCTCGTCACCCGGGAGGGCGTGGCGATCACGAGCTTCCGGCTGGTGAGCACCAGACGCCGATTCAACAGGGAGGCGGAGCGGTGGGAGGACGCCGACCGCAGCTGGTACACCGTGAGCGCGTTCCGGCGGCTCGCGATGAGCGCCGCCGAGAGCCTCGCGAAGGGCGACCCGGTGCTGGTCTCCGGACGGCTGGCGATCCGGGAGTGGACAGGGGAGCAGCGCGGCGTCACCGCGGAGATCGAGGCGGAGGGCATCGGCCACGACCTCAGCTGGGGGAACAGCGTCTTCACGCGCTCGCAGCGCGCAGAGGCCGCGAGCGAGACCGCGCCGGAGCCTCCCCACGATTCCCCAGGGGCGTCCCCGTAGGATGCGTCGTATGACCCCACCGTCACCGCCGCGCCCCGCGCGGGCCAGCGGCGCCGTCGTCGCCGCGCTCGTCATCGCGGCGGGCGTCGGCGGAGTGCTCGCGGGGTGCGCATCCGGTCCGGAGCCGACACGGTCGGCGACCGCGACGGCCGCCGCTCCGGCCACGCCGACGGCGACCGCCGACCCGGCCCCCGCGCTCGTGATTGGCGGCACGGCGCAGCAGAACAAGCCGTTCTTCGACAGGGTCAACCGAGCCACGCTCGCGGCGAACCCGAACGCGCACGGACGCGACTTCATCGACGCGCTGGTGGCTGCCGGTTTCGTCAAGAAGGACATGCAGGTCACTCCGGACACGACGACGATCGGGCTGAAGGCCAACTCCATCCAGTTCTCCGTGAAGCTCGGCTCCACGTGCCTGATCGGGCAGAACGGCGCGGACGCCGGCGGGTACAGCAGCCTGGTGACGCCGGTGCTGGCGACCGGCACCTGCCTCATCGGCGACACCCGGCCGATCGACTGGTGACGGAGCGGCTGCCAGGAGCAGCCGGTATCCTCGTACGGGGCCCCGAGGCCCGAAGACTTCGAGGGAGTTTAGGAAGAAGAGTGGCGGAATACATTTACTCGATGGTCCGCGCCCGCAAGGCGGTCGGAGACAAGGTCATCCTGGACGACGTCACCATGTCGTTCCTGCCCGGCGCGAAGATCGGCGTCGTCGGCCCGAACGGCGCAGGTAAGTCCACGATCCTGAAGATCATGGCCGGCCTGGACACGCCCTCCAACGGCGAGGCCAAGCTGACCCCGGGCTACACGGTCGGCATCCTGATGCAGGAGCCGCAGCTGGACGAGAACAAGACGGTCCTCGAGAACGTTCAGGAGGGCGTCGGCGACATCAAGCAGAAGGTCGACCGCTTCAACGAGATCTCCGGCCTGCTCGCCGACCCGGACGCCGACTTCGACACCCTGCTCGCCGAGATGGGCACCCTGCAGGAGCAGATCGACGCCGCCGACGCGTGGGACCTCGACTCGCAGCTGGAGCAGGCGATGGACGCCCTGCGCTGCCCGCCGGGGGACTGGCCGGTCAACACGCTCTCCGGCGGTGAGAAGCGCCGCGTCGCGCTCTGCAAGCTGCTGCTGCAGAAGCCCGACCTGCTGCTCCTCGACGAGCCGACCAACCACCTCGACGCCGAGAGCGTGCTCTGGCTCGAGCAGCACCTCGCCAAGTACCACGGCGCCGTGCTGGCGGTCACCCACGACCGGTACTTCCTCGACCACGTGGCCGAGTGGATCGCCGAGGTCGACCGCGGCCACCTCTACCCGTACGAGGGCAACTACTCGACGTACCTCGAGAAGAAGCGCGAGCGCCTGGAAATCCAGGGCAAGAAGGACGCCAAGCTCGCCAAGCGCCTCTCCGAGGAGCTCGACTGGGTGCGCAGCAACGCCAAGGGCCGCCAGGCCAAGTCGAAGGCGCGCCTCGCCCGCTACGAGGAGATGGCCGCCGAGGCGGAGCGCACCAGGAAGCTCGACTTCGAGGAGATCCAGATCCCGCCGGGGCCGCGACTCGGCCAGGTGGTGATCGAGGCGAGGAACCTCGAGAAGGGCTTCGGCGACCGCAAGCTCATCGACGGGCTGAGCTTCACGCTGCCCCGCAACGGCATCGTCGGCGTGATCGGCCCGAACGGGGTCGGCAAGACCACGCTGTTCAAGACGATCGTCGGCCTGGAGCCGCTCGACGGCGGCGACCTGAAGGTCGGCGAGACCGTCCAGATCTCGTACGTCGACCAGACCCGTGGCGGCATCGACCCGAACAAGAACGTCTGGGAGGTCGTCTCGGACGGCCTCGACTACATCCAGGTCGGCAAGACCGAGGTGCCGTCGCGCGCCTACGTCTCGACGTTCGGGTTCAAGGGACCGGACCAGCAGAAGAAGTCCGGCGTGCTCTCCGGCGGTGAGCGCAACCGGCTGAACCTGGCGCTCACGCTCAAGCAGGGCGGCAACCTGCTCCTGCTCGACGAGCCGACCAACGACCTGGACGTCGAGACGCTCTCCAGTCTCGAGAACGCGCTGCTCGAGTTCCCCGGCTGCGCCGTCGTGATCACCCACGACCGGTGGTTCCTCGACCGGATCGCCACGCACATCCTCGCGTACGAGGGCACCGACGAGAACCCGGCCGACTGGTACTGGTTCGAGGGCAACTTCGAGGCGTACGAGGAGAACAAGGTCCAGCGCCTCGGCCCGGACGCCGCGAAGCCGCACCGCTCCGCGTACCGCAAGCTCACCCGCGACTAGGACCGCCATGCGACTGCACGTTCCGATCAAGCTCCGCTGGAGCGACCTGGACGCGTACGGTCACGTCAACAACGCCGAGATGCTGCGCCTCCTCGAGGAGGCGCGCATCGAGGCGTTCTGGGTGACCGACGACAGCGCGGGCAGCGGCGAGGCCGTCGGCGGCTCCACCGCGGTGCTCGACGGCCGGCCGGGGGCGGACACGCTCACGCTGATCGCGCGACAGGAGATCGAGTACCTCGCGCCGATCCCGTACCTGCGGCAGCCGCTCGACGTGCAGCTGTGGCTCGGACGGCTCGGCGGCGCGAGCCTCGAGGTCTGCTACGAGGTCTGGTCGCCGGAGGGCACGGAGCCGGCGACCCTGTACTCGCGGGCGGCGACGACGATCGTGCTGGTGGACGCGGCGAGCGAGCGGCCGCGGCGCATCAACGACCGCGAGCGCGACGCCTGGACGCCGTACCTGGACGAGCCGGTCCGGTTCACCAAGCGCGGCTGAGCGCCGTCGTCACTCGGTGACGGTGACCGTCCCGCCCGAGACGGTCGCCTTCAGCTTGGTGAGCGGATTCCGGGCCGGGCCGTTCAGGACGTCCCCGGTCGCCGCGTCGAACTTCGACCCGTGACACGGGCAGTCGAACTCCTTGCCCTGCGGCGCCACTGTGCAGCCCTGGTGGGTGCACACGGCGCTGAAGGCGACCACGGTCCCCGCTGACGGCTGCGACACCACGATCGGGGTCGAGCCGAGCGAGGCGGACACGGCGCCGCCGACCGGGATCGAGGAGAGCTCGACCGTGGTCGAGCCGCCGCCTCCGCTCCCGCCGGAGCCCTGGTTCGCGCCGCCCGGCGTGCACGCCGCGAGCAGCAGCGCGCCGGCGCCGGCCGCGGTCGCGCCGCCGAGCTGCACGGCGACGCGCCTGGTGATCGGAGTGGGTTCGGTCATCGTGGATCCTCCCGGTCGGCTGAACTTTCTCCTACGGTATGCACGAGGGCGGTGCCCGGAAGGTTCATCCGGCCGATCCTGAACCGATTCGCTGCCGATTCCGTGTTCTCTGCAGGAGGTGAACATGCCGGACGAGGACGCGCGACTGCTGCGCGAGCTGCACGACCAGCACGCGCAAGCGGTGTGGCGCTACGTCGTGCACCTCACCGGCGACCGCGCGATGGCCGATGACGTCGTTCAGGAGACGCTGCTGCGCGCCTGGCGCAGACCCGCGGTCCTCGACCAGTCCCAGCAGTCCGCCAGGGCCTGGCTGTTCACCGTGGCGCGCAACATCGTCATCGACGACCGGCGCAGTGCCCACGCCCAGCACGAGTTCGGCACGGACACGCTGCCGGAGCGCCCGTCCGCTGCCGACGAGTCGGACGCCGTGCTGGACGCCTGGCTGGTCTCCGACGCGCTGTCCGAACTCTCGACCGAGCATCGCGCCGTGATCGTGCACGCGTACTACGGCGGCCGGTCGATCGCCGAGATCGCCCGGGAGCTGGACATCCCGGAGGGCACCGTGAAATCGCGGCTGCACTACGGACTGCGGGCCATGCGGCTCGCCCTGCAGGAGAGAGGAGTGACCGAGCGATGACGCACGAGGAGTTCGCGACCTGGGACGCCGCCTACGTGCTCGGCGCGCTCTCTCCCGCCGAGCGCAAGGCGTACGAGGAGCACCTGCGCGGCTGCGAGCGCTGCTCGGACGCGGTCGCGGAGCTCGCCGGGATGCCCGGGCTGCTCGGCCGGGTCCCGCGCGAGCAGGCATTCGCCCTGCTCGAGGCCGAGGCCCCCGCCGACTCCGGTGTCGGCGCGGAGGTGCTCCCATCGCTCCTGCACACCGCCCGCCGGCGCCGCATCCGGTCGCGCTGGATCACGGCCGCCGTCGCCGCGGGCGTCGCGGCGGTGCTGGTCGGCGTCCTCGCGTTCGTCCTGCCGACCGCGCTGAGCTCGACCGGCTCTCCGGTGACGAGCGTCGCCATGCAGCAGGTCGAGCCGAGCGCGGTCACCGCGGACCTGCGGCTCACCGCGGAGCCCTGGGGCACCAGGATCGAGTCGCGCTGCAGCTACGCGTCGGTCGGCTCCAGCGAGCAGGGGCGCAGCTGGACCTACGCGATGGTCGTCACCGACCGCGCCGGTCGGCAGACCCAGATCTCGACGTGGTCGGCCCAGGAGGGCACCACCGCTGTCCCGACCGCGACCACCAGCATTCCGCTCGCCGACATCGCCGCCATCGACATCCGGGCCGCCGGCAACGGCACCGTCCTGCTCCGCAGCACGTTCCGCTGACGCGGCGACGATCAGGCGCCGGGGACGCGGACCATCGCCTCCTGGGCGACGCTCGCCACCAGCCGGCCGTCTCGGCTGAAGATGCGGCCGAGCGAGAGCCCGCGTCCGCCGCTCGCGCTCGGCGACTCCTGCACGTAGAGCAGCCACTCGTCCACCCGCGCGAACCGGTGCCACCACATCGCGTGGTCGAGGCTCGCCGCCTTCAGCCCCGGCGTCGCCCAGGCGACGCCGTGCCTGCGCATCACCCGCTCCATGATCGTGTAGTCGCTCGCGTACGCGCGCGCGGCCCGGTGCAGAGCGGGGTCGTCCGGCAGGTCGCCGATCGACCGGAACCAGACCGCCTGGTGCGCGACGTGCTCGCCCTCCACCGAGAGGTAGACCGGCGAGGGGACGTGCCGCATGTCGAACGGCCGCTGGCTCGCCCAGTACTGCGCGACCGGATGCTCGACGTCCTCGAGCGTCGCCGCGGAGTTCGGCAGCGTGTCCGGGTCCGGCAGGCCCTCCGGCATCGTGACCTGGTGCTCCAGCCCCTCGTCCTCGTCCTGGTACGACGCGATCATCGACAGGATCGGCAGCCCGTTCTGGTACGCCTGCGTGCGCCGCGTCGAGAACGAGCGACCGTCGTGGATGCGGTCGACGGAGAAGGTGATCGGCAGGTTCACATCGCCCGGCCGCAGGAAGTAGCCGTGCATCGAGTGGATACTGCGCTCGTCCGCGACCGTCCTGGTCGCCGCGACGATCGACTGCGCGAGCACCTGCCCGCCGAACACGCGGCCCAGCGGCATCCACTGGGACGGACCGGTGAAGATGTCCTCGCTGGTCCTGGCGCCGGTGTCGGTCAGATCGAGTGCGGTGAGCAGGGAAGCCAAGGGCTCGGTCACGGTGCCTCCGATGCTGGTGTCTCTAGTAGTTTAGAGGTCAGATGAGCCAGTCGTTTTCACTCCAGGACACCCTCGCCGTCGCCGACCTCCAGACCTATCTGTCTCGGGCCGCGCGCGTCGAGGAAGGGTCGGTGCGCCTGATCGCAGGGTCGGGCGTGCTCGCCGTCTACACCGCGATCCTCTATCCGCGCGGCCTGCTCGACCAGACGCCGACGGTGCTGGGGCTGCGGACCTTCGCGACAGACGCCGGCGTCGCGTTCGACGCGGTCGTCCCGATCCGCTCGCTGCTCGACCGGCTCGCCCGTGCGCGTGAGACCGCAGAGGCCGACGGCGTGCAGGGCGAGGTGGGGCTCCGGCTGCCGCTGGAGGTCTCCACCGTCACCTGGGCGGGCATCTCGCCGCCCAGGGGAGGCTGGCGTGCGGTGGGTGAGACGTCCGCGGAGCTGCTGGAGCGGACCGCGGCGGCCGGCATCGCCGAGGTCGCGGAGGCCATCCCGTCGGGCACCGGCGAGCAGCTGGTCCAGCGGGTGCGCGCCGAGGTGTGGGGTGCGCCGATCGAGGGGCTGGAGTACGTCCCGGCCGGCGCCGCGTTCGCCGCGGAGAGCCTCGGCTTCCTGTCGGCGGACGAGCCGGTCAGCATCCTGGAGACCGGCACCTGGACGCGCCTGACGACGTCCCGGGGGCACACCCTCATCCGCCGCCAGGCCTGGTCGCTGCGGGGCTGAGCGCGGGCGACTGCGCCGCTCCGTCACATCTGCGCGTGCGCGCGCAGGCGCAGACGTGACGAGGAGGCGCAGTCATGGCGCGACGGCGGTGCTCAGAGGCCGCGCGCGACGGCGCGCCCGGCCTGCCGCCCGGAGAACAGGCAGCCGCCGAGGAAGGTGCCCTCCAGGGCGCGGTAGCCGTGCACCCCGCCGCCCCCGAAGCCGCTGGCCTCGCCCGCGGCGAACAGGCCGGGGATAGGGCTGCCGTCCGCGCCGAGGACGCGCGCGTCCAGGTCGGTCTCGATCCCGCCCAGGCTCTTGCGGGTGAGGATGTGCAGCTTCACCGCGATCATCGGCCCCGCCTTCGGGTCGGTGAGCTTGTGCGGGCTCGCCACCCGGATCAGCTTGTCGCCGCGGTACGCCCGCGCGCCGCGGATCGCGGCGAGCTGCAGGTCCTTGCCGAAGTCGTTGTCCAGCGCACGGTCGCGCTCGCGCACGTGCCGGGTGACCAGCTCGGTGTCGAGCGGCACCTCCGACAGCCGCCGCATCCCGTCCAGCAGATCGTCGAGCGTGTCCGCGACGACGAAGTCGGCGCCCTTCTCCTTGAACGCCTCGACGGGTGCGGGCGCGCCCGGCGCGACGCGCTTGGCGAGCAGCTTCATGTCCTTGCCGGTCAGGTCGGGGTTCTGCTCGCTGCCGGAGAGCGCGAACTCCTTCTCGATGATCTTCTGGGTGAGGATGAACCAGCTGTAGTCGGAGCCCGTGCGGCGCAGGTGCTCGAGCGTCCCCAGGGTGTCGAAGCCGGGGAAGAGCGGGGCGGGCAGGCGGTCGCCGTGCGCGTCGAGCCAGAGCGAGGACGGGCCGGGCAGGATGCGGATGCCGTGCCGCTGCCAGACCGGGTCCCAGTTCTGGATGCCCTCGGTGTAGTGCCACATCCGGTCGCCGTTGATCAGGTGCGCGCCCGCCTCCTCCGCGATGCCGAGCATCCGGCCGTCCACGTGCGCAGGCACGCCGGAGAGCATGAACGCGGGAGGCGTCCCGAGACGTTCCGGCCAGGCCGCCCGCACCAGGTCGTGGTTGCCGCCGATGCCGCCGCTCGCCACGATGACGGCGGGCGCGCGCAGCTCGAAGTCGCCGGTCGCCTCGCGGTTGCTCGCCGCACCGCGGGCGGCGCCGTCCGGTGCGAGGACCGCTCCCGCCGCTCCCGCGACCCGTCCGTCCTCGACGATCAGCCGGTCGACGCGGTGCCGGTGCAGGAGGCGGGCGTGGCCGGTCGCAAGCCCGGCGTGCACGCGCCGGATGAACGGGTCGAGGACGCCCGGCCCGGTGCCCCAGGTGATGTGGAAGCGCGGCACCGAGTTGCCGTGTCCGCCCGCGGTGCCGTCGCCGCGCTCGGCCCAGCCGACGACGGGGAAGAACCGGACGCCCTTCTCGTGCAGCCACGCGCGCTTCTCCGACGCCGCGAACTGCAGGTACGCCTCCGCCCAGCGCCGGGGCCAGTGGTCCTCCTCGCGGTCGAAGCCCGCGCTGCCGAACCAGTCCTGCCTGGCGAGCGCGAGCGAGTCGTGCACGCCCATCCTGCGCTGCTCGGGCGAGTCGACGAGGAACAGCCCGCCGAACGACCACCACGCCTGGCCGCCGAGGGAGGGGGCGGGCTCCTGCTCGAGGATCGTCACCTGCTTGCCCGCGTCGAGCAGCTCGGCCGCTGCGACCAGTCCGGCGAGGCCGGCGCCGACGACGATGCAGTCGGGATCGTGGATCATGGCGTGTCTCCTTCGGCACGTCGCGGCGCCGTGGGAGAGGCGCAGCCGGGTGTTACTCCTCGAATGTGTTGACCATAGCGAACGCCGCGCGCTCCAGGTAGCTCCAGAGGGTCTCCTCCTGCAGCGGAGGCAGCTCCAGCTCGTCGACGGCGGCGCGCATGTGCGCGAGCCAGCGGTCGCGCGCGTCCGGGTTCACCCGGAACGGGTTGTGCCGCATCCGCAGCCGCGGGTGCCCGCGCTGCTCGCTGTAGGTGGTCGGCCCTCCCCAGTACTGCTCCAGGAACAGGGTCAGCCGCTCGGCTGCCGGACCCAGGTCCTCCTCGGGGTACATCGGCTTCAGGACCGGGTCGGCAGCGACGCCGCGGTAGAAGGCGTCGACCAGCCGGACGAAGGTCTCGTGACCGCCGACCTGCTCGTAGAAGGACGGACCGCTGGGCGGCCCGACGGGGATCGTGGTCATCGTCCCTCCGTGGGAGGCTCGCCGGCCGGCGGCTCGCCCGCCGTCGGGGTCGTGGGTGCGGCGGGCGGCCGCTTGGCCGCGGGAGGCCGGCTGGCCGGCTTCGCGGGCGGGGGCGTGTCGATCGCCGGGTGGATGCGGATGGCGCCGGGGTCGGGCACCGATGACTGCCGCTTGGCGGCGGCGCGCGCCTTGCGGCCCTTGAGCGGCTTCTCCGGCACGGTCGGCGTCGGCCGCGTCCGCGGCGGCTTGGCGCCGGTCACGCTGCCGGCGGAGTCGAAGCCGGTGAGCACGACGGCGGAGAGCGACGGCAGCTTCACACCGAGCTGATCCGCCGCCTGCTTGAGCCGCAGCCGCAGCTCGCGCGAGACGTCGTCCTTGGCCGTCGTGCGCGTCTTCAGCACGATGCGGATCACCATCGCCTCGTCGGAGACCGACTCCAGGCCCCACAGCTCCGGCTTCTCCAGGATGCGCGAGCGCCACTTCGGGCTGGTCGCGAGCGCGGTCGCGGCCTCCATCATCGCCGTCTGCACGGCCTCGATGTCGGCGTCGTACGGCACGGCGAGGTCCACGATCACGCGCGACCAGCCCTGCGAGAGGTTGCCGACCCGCAGGATCTCGCCGTTGCGGACGAACCAGAGCGTTCCGTTGACGTCGCGCACCTGCGTGACCCGGATGCCGACCGCCTCCACGACACCGGTCGCCGGGCCCAGGTCGACGACGTCGCCGACGCCGAGCTGGTCCTCCATCACCAGGAACAGGCCGTTGAGCACGTCCCTGACGATGTTCTGCGCGCCGAAACCGAGGCCGGCGCCGATCGCGGCGGTGAGCAGCGCGAAGGAGCCGAGCACCTCGCTCGCGAACACGTTGAGGACGAGGATGATCGCGATGATGCCGATCGTCACGTTGACGATGTTGCTGAGCACGGAGCCCAGCGTCCTGGTGCGCTGCACGACGCGAACGGCGGCGAGCGGGGAGGCGACGAGGGCCTGCGTGTCGGTGACGCTCTGGCCCTTCTTCACCCCGCTGACGATCTGCTTGACGACGCGGCGGATCAGGACGCGCAGCAGCCAGCTGAGGAGGATCGCCCCGAGCACGATCAGCGCGGCCTGCAGCAGGTTCCAGCCGGCCTGGGTCGCCCACGTTCCGAGCTCGCTCCAGAAGGTCTCTTTCAGGATGCTCATACCGCAGCGATCTTAGCGAGCGGCGCCTTGGCGTCGGCTGGACCCCGGCGTGCGATCACCGGTCGACCAGGCCGTTGTCGTACGCGAAGATCACGGCGTGGACCCGGTCGCGCAGGTGCAGTTTGGCGAGCACCCGGCCGACGTGCGTCTTCACCGTGGACTCGGTGAGGTAGAACTTCGAGCCGATCTCGCCGTTGGTGAGCCCGTCCGCCATCGCGAGCAGGATCTCCCGCTCACGCGGGGTGAGCGCCGCGGTCGGGTCCGTGCCGGCCGGGGAGGCGGACGCGGTCGCGGGAAGCCGGTCGGCGAAGAGTTCGAGCATGGAACGGGTGATCCGGCCGGTCACGGCGGCGTCGCCGGCCGCGACCGCGCGGATGGCGGCGGTGAGCTCGGCGGGCCGGGCGTCCTTCAGCAGGAAGCCGCTCGCGCCGGCGCGCAGGCCGCCGAACGCGTACTCGTCCAGGTCGAACGTGGTGAGGATGATGATGCGCGCGTCCGGGTTCGCGGCGACGATCCTCCTGGTGGCCTCGATGCCGTCCATCGACGGCATCCGCACATCCATCAGGATGACGTCGGGGCGCGCCTCGACGGCGAGCCGCACAGCCTCCACCCCGTCCGGAGCCTCGCCGACCACGGTCAGGTCGGGTTCGGCCTCCAGCACCATGCGGAAGCCGAGGCGCACGAGCGCCTGGTCGTCGACCAGCAGGACGCGCAGGGGAGCGGGATCGGTCACGGGTGTCTGTCTCCTCGAGGGTGGCCGGTTCAGGAACCGGATGCGGTGGCGCGGTCGTCGCCGCGCGGTGGGACGGTGTCGAAGCTGGCGACGAGCCGCCAGCCTCCGCCGCGGCGGGGACCCGCCTCCAGTTCGCCGCCGTACAGGGCGACGCGCTCGCGCAGCCCGAGCAGGCCGCGCCCGGAGCCGGCGACCGCCTCGGTACGCACGCTCGCGTCGTCCTCGACAACGATACGGGTGCGGTCGGTCCCGAAGGCGATCCTGACGGTGACCGCGGTGGCCAGGGACGCGTAGCGCAGGGCGTTGGTCAAGGCCTCCTGCACGACGCGGAAGACGGTGAGCTGCTGCCCGACGTCCTCCGGCGCCGGCCCGCTGACGGTGATCCGGACCGGGAGGCCGGCCGCGCGGAACCGCTCGACCAGGTCGCGCAGCTCGCCGAGGCCCGGCTGCGGCGCGTGCTCGGCGCCGTCGCCCTCGCCCGCTTTCAGCACGCCGAGCAGCCGGCGCATGTCGGCGAGCGCCCCGCGGCCGGTCTCCGCGACCATCCGCATCGCCTCCGCCGAGCGCTCCGGCGCGGTCTCCGCGAGCGAGGCGGACCCGTCGGCGAGCGTGATCATCACGGTCAGGCTGTGCGAGACGATGTCGTGCATCTCGCGCGCGATGCGGCTGCGCTCCGCCGCCGTCGCGATCTCGGCCTGCTGGTCGCGCTCGCGTGCGAGCTGGCGCGCCCTGTCGATGAGGGCGAGCAGGTAGCGGCGCCGGTTGCCGACGTTCACCCCGAGCAGCACGGCGACCACGCACAGCGAGAGCACGGCGAAGGCCGACGGCGCGGCCTCCGCGTCCAGCGGCGTGATCACGAGCAGCTCGGCCAGGAGCGAGGTCGCGGCCAGCGTGGCGATCGTGACGCCCGCGGTGATCGCATAGCCGACCCACGCCGACCGCACCGAACGGTAGACCGCCAGCGCGTAGAGCGCGAACATCGCCGGGACGAAGTCCACGTCGTGCCCGAGGAACACGCTGATCCCGAGCGCGCTGACCGTGATCGCGAACACGACCCGCGGGTGGACGCGCCTGGCGATGAGGGACGCCCCCGCCACGGAGGCGATCATCAGATGGATCGCGATCGCGACGCTCGGGTGCACGACCATCATCAGGACGCCGTACGCGAGCGCGGGCACCAGGTAGACGCCGGCGACGAACAGGTCGACCACGACCGGGTGCGCCGTCAGGAAACGACGGATCGCCCCGGGCGGCCTCGGCAGTTCGAGGGCGCCCGGGGCGGTATCCGGAGCGGTCACGGAGTCCTCACGCGTCGCGGCGCTGCAGCAGGATCGCGCCGAGGACGAAGGAGACCGCGGCCCAGACGACCACGGTGACGACGTTCGCCCACGGCTCCAGCGTCCCGTTGGTCCCGCCGGACATGCCGGTCCCCGCGTTGCTGATCAGGTAGTGCGCGGCGTCGATCACCCACTTCTGGTTCATCAGACCGCCGAACACGTTCGCCAGGATCGGCAGCAGGAACAGCACCCCGAGCGCCGTGGCGATCCCGCCCGCGCTCGACTTGACGATGGTGCCGACGCCGAGCGCGAACACCGAGACGAGGCCGAGGTAAAGCGCGGCGCCCAGGATCGCCCAGAGCGTGTCCTGGGTGAACAGGTCGCCCTTGTAGCCCTTGCCGGTCAGCACCGGGACCGCGATGGCCCAGGAGATAGCGATGCTCACCAGGCCGACGATGAACGACGTGAGGAAGAGCACGATGGCCTTCGCCGCCAGGACCGGGAAACGGCGCGGGACCGCGGCGAAGGACGAGCGGATCATCCCCGTCGAGAACTCGCCGCTGATGACCAGGACGCCGAGGACGGCGACCACCAGCTGCGCGAACATCAGGCCGGAGGTGGCGGTGTTGGTCACGAAGTCCGCGAGCTGCGACGGCGGGACCTGCGCGCCGAGCGCAGACGCTTTCGGCACCACGGCCGACAGCAGCGCGGCGAGCCCGACGACGATGACGACGACGGCGATGAGCGTCCAGAAGGTCGAGCGCAGCGAGCGCAGCTTGATCCACTCGGAGCGGATGACGCGCGGGAAGCTCAGCCGCCCGAGCGAGGAGTGCGGGTGCTGCTGGGTCGCGGTGGCGGTGCTCATCGGGTGACCTCCGAGTGGTATTCGACCTCGTCCTGCGTCAGTTCGAGGTAGGCCTCCTCCAGGGAGGCGCTGATGGGGGTGAGCTCGTGCAGCACGACGCCGGTCGCGGCGGCCAGGTCGCCGATCTGCGCGGCGGTGAGGCCGGTGACCTCGATCAGCTGCGACTCGACGCCGGTGATCGTCACATCCGGGCCGGCGATCGTGCGCGCGAGCTGGTCCACCTGCGGCGTCCGCACCCGGACGGCGTTGCGGGTGGCCCCCGCGAGGATCTGGTCGACGGGGGCGTCGGCGAGGATGCGGCCGCGGCCGAGCACAATGATGTGGTCGGCGGTCTGCGCCATCTCGCTCATCAGGTGCGAGGAGAGGAAGATCGTGCGGCCCTGGCTGGCCAGGTGCCTGGCGAACTGGCGCACCCAGAGCACGCCCTCCGGGTCGAGTCCGTTGACCGGCTCGTCCAGGATGAGCGTCGCCGGGTCGCCGAGCATCGCGGCGGCGATGCCGAGCCGCTGGCCCATGCCGAGCGAGAAGCCGCCGACGCGCTTGCCGGCGACCGACTCCAGTCCGGTGAGGCCGATCACCTCCTCGACGCGCCGCTTCGGGATGCCGTGCGTCGCGGCCATCGCCAGGAGGTGGTTGTAAGCGGTGCGACCGGTGTGCACGGCCTTGGCGTCGAGGAGCGCGCCGACCTCGCTGAGCGGGGACTGCAGCTCCGCATAGCGCTTGCCGTTGATGGTCGCTCCACCGCTGGTGGGCCGGTCGAGTCCCATGATCATGCGCATGGTGGTCGACTTCCCGGCGCCGTTCGGGCCGAGGAAGCCGGTGACCTTGCCGGGCTGGATGGTCGCCGTGATGTCGTCGACGGCGGTCTTGGAACCGAACGTCTTGGTGAGGCGGTCGAGTTGGATCATGGTCTCGACCCTAGGGCCGCGGCCGGGCCGGCAACATCCTCCCCGGGTACCATCCCCGCCCGGGGGACGTCGCCGCCGAGTACGCAGAACGTCTGCGTACTCGGCGGCTTTCGCGCGATTCTCTGCGTACTCGCGGGTTACGCGGCGTCGCGGGCCTGCGCGGCGAGCGCGCGCTCGACGCCGGCAAGGTTCTCCACCACGAGGCGGCGCAGGGCCGCCGGCTCCTGGTTGGCGTCCAGCCAGGCGCGCGTCGCGTCGCGCAGCTCGGCGTTCGCGAGCGGCGCCGGGTACATCCCGGCGACCAGGTACTCCGCGATCTTGTAGGTGCGCGATGCCCACACGTCCTGCAGCGCCGCGAAGTACGGCTCGACGAACGCGGCGAGCACCGAGGTGTCCGCGGCGCGCTGGAAGCCCATCCCGGTGAAGCGGACGATGGTGTTCGGCAGCGCGTCCGAGCCGAACACCGAGTCCCACGCCGCCTGCTTGCCCTCGAGCGTCGGGATGGACGCGCGGGCCTGCGCGGCGAACTGGGCGCCGTTGGCGGTGTTGTCGGCCGCGAGCGCGGCGTCGATCTCCGCGGTGCCCGCTGCGCCGCCGGCGACGAGCGCGATGAGCAGCTCCCAGGCGAGGTCGGTGTCGACCGTGAGGCCGGGCAGCCGGGTGGAGCCGTCGCGGAGGGCGGCGACGGCCTTCAGCTGCTCGTCGGTGGAGGCGAGCGCCGCGAAGAACTTGACGAACTGGAACTGGGCGTCGCTTCCGGCCTCCGCCTGCTGCGCGAGCGTCCAGAGGGCGCTCGCTGCGTCCTCGCTCGTCTGCTTCTGACGCTCGGGGGCGACGTAGCTGCTCGCGGCCAGCACGAGCTGGTTGAGCGTGGTGCGGATGGTGGTCGACTCGGTCTCCGAGGCGATGTTGCCGAGCACCAGGCGCACGTAGTCGCTCGCCGGGGTCTCGGCGTCGCGGGTCGCGTCCCACGCGGCGCCCCAGACCAGCGAGCGGGCGAGCGGGCTCTCGATCGAGGACAGGTGCTCGATCGCGACGGCCAGCGACTCCTCGTCCAGGCGGATCTTCGCGTAGGCGAGGTCGTCGTCGTTCAGGAGGACGAGCGCCGGGCGCTTCTTCCCGACCAGCTCGGCGACCTCGGTGCGCTCCCCGTCGACATCGAGCTCGACGCGCTCGTCGCGGACCAGACGGCCGTCGACGAGGTTGTAGAAGCCGATCGCGAGGCGGTGCGGACGGATGGTCGGGTAGTCGGCGGCAGCCGACTGCAGCACGGCGAAGGAGGTGATCGTCCCGTCGGCGTCGACCTCGATCTCCGGGCGGAGCGTGTTCACGCCGGCGGTCTCCAGCCACTTCTCCGACCAGTCGGTGAGGTCGCGGCCGCTCGTCGCCTCCAGCTCGACGAGCAGGTCCTTCAGCTCGGTGTTGGAGTGCGCGTGCTTCTTGAAGTACTGCGCGACGCCGGCGAGGAAGTCGTCCTGGCCGACCCAGGCCACGAGCTGCTTGAGCACCGAGGCGCCCTTGGCGTAGGTGATGCCGTCGAAGTTGACCTGCACGTCCTCCAGGTCGTTGATGGTCGCGACGATCGGGTGCGTGGAGGGCAGCTGGTCCTGCTTGTAGGCCCAGCTCTTCTCCATCGCCGCGAAGGTCGTCCACGCCTCGTGCCACTCGGTGGCCTCGGCGGTGGCGAGGGTGGAAGCGTACTCGGCGAACGACTCGTTCAGCCACAGATCGTTCCACCACTTCATGGTGACCAGGTCGCCGAACCACATGTGCGCCAGCTCGTGCAGGATCGTGACGACCCGGCGCTCCTTGATCGCGTCGGTCACCTTGGAGCGGAACACGTAGGTCTCGGTGAAGGTGATCGCGCCCGCGTTCTCCATCGCGCCGGCGTTGAACTCCGGGACGAACAGCTGGTCGTACTTCTCGAACGGGTAGGCGTAGTCGAACTTCTCCTCGTAGAACGCGAAGCCCTCGCGTGTCTTCTCGAAGATGTAGTCGGCGTCCAGGTACTCCGCGAGGCTCTTGCGCGCGTACACGCCGAGCGGGATGGTGCGGCCGTCGCGGCTGGTCAGCTCGCTGTGCACCGACTCGTACGGGCCGGCGATCAGCGCGGTGATGTAGGAGGAGATGACCGGAGTGGGCGCGAACGACCAGGTCTTCTTCCCGTCGCCCGCGTCGGTGGGCTCCGGGGTCGGGGAGTTGCTCACCACCGCCCAGTGCGCGGGCGCGGTGACCGTGAAGCGGAACGTCGCCTTGAGGTCGGGCTGCTCGAAGACAGCGAACATGCGCCGGGAGTCCGGCACCTCGAACTGCGAGTAGAGGTACACCTCGCCGTCCACCGGGTCCACGAAGCGGTGCAGGCCCTCGCCGGTGTTCGTGTAGATCGCGTCGGCGTCGACGGTCAGCACGTTCTCGGCCTGCAGGCCCTCCAGCCGGATGCGCACGCCGTCGGAGACCTGCGCCGGGTCGAGCTCGACGCCGTTGAGGGTGACCGAGTGCACGGTGCGGGTGATCGCGTCGATGAAGGTGGACGCGCCCTCGGTGGCGGAGAAGCGCACGGTCGTCGTGCTGCGGAAGGTCTCCGGTCCGGTCGTCAGATCGAGGACGACGTCGTACTCGTGGGTCGTGACGAGCGCGGCGCGCTCCTGTGCTTCGATGCGGGTGAGGTTTTCTCCGGGCAACGCTGACTCCTTGCAAAGGCGGGATGGGCGTGGATCGTGTCCACCCGATCCACCTTAGTGAGGTCGGGCGGGGGAGGTCGGTGGCCTTCCCTAGACTGAGCACATGCGCATCCACATCGCCACCGATCACGCCGGTCTCGACTTCAGCAGGCACCTCCAGGAGCACCTCGCGGCGGCCGGTCACGAGGTCGTCGACCACGGGCCTGCCGCGTACGACCCGATCGACGACTACCCGGCGTTCTGCATCAACGCGGCCAAGGCCGTCGTGCGCGACCAGCAGGCCGGAGTGGAGGCACTCGGCGTCGTGTTCGGCGGGTCGGGCAACGGCGAGCAGATCGCGGCGAACAAGGTGCTCGGCGTCCGCGCGGCGCTGGTCTGGAACGAGAGCACCGCGCAGCTCGCGCGCCAGCACAACGACGCGAACGTCATCTCGATCGGCGCCCGCCAGCACACCGTTGAGGAGGCGACCCGCTTCATCGACGTCTTCATCGCCGAGCCGTTCTCGCTGGAGGAGCGGCACGTGCGGCGCATCGCCCAGCTGGCGGAGTACGAGGCCACCGGCGACATCGCGGGCAAGAACGTGGACCGCTGATGCCAGAGGGTCACTCCGTCCACCGCATCGCGAAGCAGTTCGCGGTCAACTTCGTGGGGCACGTGGTCGCCGTCTCCTCTCCGCAGGGACGGTTCGCCGAGGACGCCCGCCGCATCGACGGGCACCGCATGATCGCCGCGAAGGCGGTCGGCAAGCAGATGTTCCTGGAGTTCGACAACGAGCTCTGGCTGCGCATCCACCTGGGCATCTACGGCGCGTGGGACTTCGCGGGCGACATCAGCGTCGACCCGACGATCGCGAGCGCGAACGGGCGGATGGGGCAGACCAACCAGGCCGGCACCGTGCTCGACGAGGCGGGCGAGAACTCGCTGCACTCGATCGGTGCGCCCCGGCGCACGCGGCTGCGCATGGCCGAGTCCGAGAAGCTGGAGGAGGAGATCACGGTCTTCCCGCCCGAGCCGGTCGGCCAGGTGCGGGTGCGGCTGCTGACCGACACCGCGGTCGCCGACCTGCGCGGGCCGACCGCGTGCGAGGTCCTCGATCCCGCCGAGGTGGACGCGGTCATCGCGAAGCTCGGGCCGGACCCGCAGGTCGACGACGGACCGGAGGCCGAGGAAGCGTTCGTCGCGAAGGTCCGTAAGAAGCCGACCGCGATCGCCCTGCTGCTGATGGACCAGAGCGTCGTCAGCGGCATCGGCAACGTCTACCGCGCCGAGCTGCTGTTCCGGGCCAGGCAGAACCCGCACACACCGGGGAAGCAGGTGCCGGAGGACACCGTGCGCGCCCTGTGGCGCGACTGGGTGCACCTGCTGCGGATCGGCGTCGAGACCGG
>NZ_JBQCGZ010000140.1:0-4047 GCF_051955155.1 Leifsonia sp. | reverse complement strand
ACCGCCAGCGAGGAGAGCGAGGCCGTCGAGTGGTGGCCCGTCGACCGCCTCCCTGCCAACATCCCGGCCGACTTCACCGTTCGGGTCCAGCGAGCTGTCGACAACGCTCGCCACTGAGCGACCGCTCGCCCCTCTGATCGGTCTGGTCCAGAGACGCACGCCTCCGGGCTTTCGATCACACGATGCGGGTGGTGTGTGATGAGAGGGTGAGCCGAGCCGCTGATTCGAGCAAACCGCGGGATCTCGGGTCGGTCAGCGGTCGTTACGGGATCTTCTTGACACCGGACGCGGCCACCTCAGCGGCGGTCACGAGCGTGACCGCCTTCATCCGAGCCCGATACGGGCTGATCTCCGCGGGCGCGTTCCCTCCGCACGTCACCCTCGCCGGCAGCCTCCCCATCACCAACGAGGAACGACTTCACGAAGTCATCGAGCAGGTCCTGCCGACGCAGGTGGCCTTCCCCGTGCACAACCGGGGCGTTCAGATACTCGGAGACATCGTCATCTACGACGTCGACAGCATCGATGGGCAGCAGAACCAGCGTCTTCGCGCACTCGCCATCTCCATCAACGACGCCGTCCGCCCCCTGCTCCATGCCACCAGCGGGCTTCCCGCGGACACGCACGACGGGTCACGGTTCCACGCGCACCTCTCGCTCGCCAGCCATGAGCTCTACGAACGCACCGACCTCCGTCAGGAGATCGCCGCGTTCGCCGCCGCCCTACCTGTGGCCGTCCCGAAGACCTTCACGGCCGACACGATCACGCTCTACCGGTTCGAACACCCCACCTGGGAAGGGCCGTGGTGGACCACCATGACCTGGAGCCACCGCCGCACTTGGCATCTGCGACAGCGCAGCTGACCACCCGTCTCAGAACCCTGCTGAACCGGCGGCGGACGGAGGCTCTCAGCTGGCTCCGTCAATGATCTCGACACCATGGGGCCGCGCCGTCGGTCAGGCTGGGGTCGTGCAAGGAGTCGTGAAGTTCTACAAGGCGGACAAGGGGTGGGGCGCGATCATGTGCCCCGAGCTGCCGACCGATGTGTGGGTGCACCTCTCCGTGATCGACGGATCCGGATTCCGGGAGTTCGCCGCGGGTGACGTCGTCGACTTCGACGTCGAGGAGGCCGAGCAGGACAGCTTCCACTTCCGAGCGACGCGCGCAGCATTCGTTCGACACGGCGCAGCACCCGAGTTGCGCCGTGTCGACGGGCAGGTGGTCGTCGTCGAACCGGGCACGCCCGACACACCGCTCCTTCGCCGACGAATGGACGACGCGTCGCGGGACACCGATCCGAGCTGAGCCGCGCGCCTCGCCGTCGTCTCAGGCGCCTGCTCGCGAGAACGGTCACTTGCGGTGATGGGTGCGTTCAGCGTGGAGTCGGTGTTCGCCGGGGAGCCTTGTCGATCTGACGGTGCAAGGGTGCTCTGGCTCGGCGACTTCCGACCCGTGAGCGAGATCCCGCCACCGGGCTCTTCTACGGCGGCCCCGCCTGCGCGAACGCCGACGGCAAGGTCGTCCTCTTCTACCAGGAGCGCACGAAGCTCGGCGCCCGATACGGCAACCTGGCGTTCTTCGACGCGGCTCAGCTCGACGAGGGCACGATGTGGCCCACCGGCTTCGCCGTCACCGAGCTGTCCACCGCCGACGAGGCGATCGTCGCAGCGAAGGTCAAGCAAGCGGCGGGCTCACAATAAAGGCCGCTCACCCGACGGACCCCCAGCCGGCGCTGGCCCGCTCCGTCCGGAAGCCCGGTACGGCGACGGTGTGTCGAGGTCGGTCCACAGCACCAGCTCCTGGGTTCCGCGGAGGGGTCCGGACTCCGAGGAATTCCGACCATCTGGACATGCGTGACGATCGCCGCCGTCCTGACCTTCTCGGACGGCGCGTGAACCCGGTCGCCGGGCACGCGCGGGCGGCCGTGGACGTCCCTCGCGCGGGGCGCACCCGAGATGGGGCTGCCGAGGTCGCCGGGCCGCGCCCTACCGTCGACGCAACGCGTTCCCCAGCGCGTCGGCCGCGGTGCACCCACACCGCCTGCCGCAGATCGATTCGAGACTGCTCCCCCATGTCGCGGCTCGGATCCACTCCCCCGAAAGTCGATCAGTGACCCCCGAAACGCTGTCACTCGAGACGCTGTCTCTCGAGAACCTGCTCACCGCCTCCGCGAAGCGCCGGATCCAGGACGTCCGGATCGCGGCGATCCTGCCCGCGTACAACGAGGAGGGCAGCATCGCGGCGACCATCACCTCGCTGCTCGATCAGACCCGGCCGCCCGAGGCGGTCTTCGTGCTCGTCAACAACTCCACCGATGACACCTACTACGTCGCCCGCGAGTTCGACGGCACCCACCGGGTCACCCGCCGAGACGTTGACTACGCGACCACCGTGACGACGATCGACCTCGGCGAAGTGCCGGACAAGAAGGTCGGCGCGCTCAACTTCGGATGGGCGCTCGCGAAGGACTTCGATTACATCCTCGGCGTGGACGCGGACACGGTCCTCGATCGTCACTGCCTGCAGCACCTGACTGCGGAGATGATGGACGACAGTCGCATCGGCGGTATCTCGGCGATCTACGGCTTCGACCAGACCGTGGCCCGCGGCCCGCTGCAGCACTTCCTGGTGCGCTCGCAGCGCTTCCAGTTCGCCGGCTTCAACATGGACAACCTGCTCCGCAACCGGAACATGGCGGTGCTGGGCGGCCAGTGCTCGCTGCTGAACGTCGCGGCGATGCGGCGCACCATGGCGGAGAACCACCAGGACGCGCCGTGGGTCGTGGACTCCGAGATCGAGGACTCGCTGCTGTCCCTGCAGCTCCGCTCCGCCGGCTTCCGCACCAAGATCTCGGCGAAGGCGCGGGCGGACGTCGGCGCGATGACCACGGTCCGCGCTCTCGACGCCCAGCAGGTGAAGTGGAACGCCGGCGGCGTCGAGCTGATCCTCGAGAAGCCGCTGCACCCGAACCTCCGCCTGCGCTGGCGCGAGAACCTCGGCATGGTCGCGAACCTCGCTTCGCGCATGCTGTTCATCGCCCTCGTCGCCGGTGCCCTGTCGATGCACGCCTTCCAATTCGCCTGGTGGTGGTCGCTGCCGCCCGTGGTCTCGGTGCTGCTGAACCTGCGCATCGCGACGAGCATGAAGGGCTGGACCGGACGGGACGTCTTCTACGCCCTGGCGTTCGTGCCGGGCGAGGTGTACATGCTCATGCGCGGGGTGCACTTCGTGAAGGCGTGGGCGCAGGTGATCAGCAGGACGGAGCGGGACAACTGGGCCGCGCAGGCGAACGCGGAGAACAACGGCAGCGCAGGCGCCTCCTGGTTCTTCGGACTCGTCGGCCTCGCCGCCGCGGCCGGGGCGACGGCGTGGGGCTGGCTGCAGCTCGACCTCGCGTGGCGCAGCGGCATCCTCACGATCGGCTGGACCGTGCTCGCGGTGCTGACGATCGTGCAGACGGTCGCCATGCTGCGGAAGCTCTTCCGACGTCAGCGCGGGTTCCGCGTCTGACGGACGAGTACCGACGACACCGAGCAGGACAGGGACGGACCGGTCGCAGGGGTGACCGGTCCGTCCCGCCTGCAAGAGTGCGCCACAGCAGATCGGTTCCTCGAGGGGCCGCCAGACCGACACGCATCGCCGATCCGGGAGAGCGACGCCGACCAGAACCTGCGAGAATCCCGAACGTGGGAAAGGTGCCCGACGACATCGGACCGACCGCCGGCCTCGCAACCTCGAGGAGGCGCTCCGCGCTGGCCCGCGTCGGACTGGTCACGCTCGCCGTGGGGACAGCGATGCTGCTCGCCGGATGCTACCGAGGCGTGGTCGAGTTGTCAGAGGGTCGGATCCGTCCGCTCCTCCCCATCGCGGTGGGCGCACCGTTGGCGGCCGAGCTCCTGCTGCTCATCGCCTTGGTCCTGCTCGCCTGTGCGGCGCTCCTCCTCGGCGCCGCCCGTCGCCGCCGGTCCCGGTAGCGACAGACCCGGCGGGTAATCGGGCGCGCCGCACCAAAAGCCCGATGCGGGCTGAGGGCGTGACGAGAATCCG
>NZ_JBQCGZ010000139.1:0-4209 GCF_051955155.1 Leifsonia sp. | reverse complement strand
GCCGCGCCCGCCGGGCTTCCCCAACCACGCCGCGCCGAACGAACCGGACGGACAGGTTAGGCTCCGATCCGCCCGGATTCGGAGCGTTTTCCCTGTGCTCGGCGGCCTGTCTCGCGTTCGGCGGCGGGGGATGTGCTCGGCGGCCGAGCGGGGGAGGATGTGGGGCGTGAGCGATGCGACGTGGACGCTGTCGGGGTTCGGCGACGAGATCGATCCCGACCCCGGCGTCCAGGCCGCGGTGCTGCAGGCGCTCGGCGCTGGCTGCATCGAGGTCCGCAGCGCCTGGCGCACGAACATCGTCGACCTCGACGACGACGGGCTCGACCGGCTGGCGGCCATCCTCGCCGAACGCGGGATGAGCGTCTCCGCGATCGCCTCGCCGATCGGCAAGGTGGACGTCTCCCTCCCCGCCGATCACGAGCTTCGCCGGCTGGAGCGCGCGATCGCCGCGGCGGGCCGCCTGGGTGCCAGGTACATCCGGGTCTTCTCCTTCTACCGCGCACCCGGCGTCCCCGCCGCCGACGTGCGCGACGCGGTGCTGCACCGGATGCGCGCGCTCGCCTCGGCGGCGGAGGCGGCGGGGGTCGTGCTCCTGCACGAGAACGAGAAGGAGATCTACGGGGACACTCCCGAGCGCTGCTTGGACATCGTCGAGTCGGTCGGCTCCCCGGCCCTCCGGCTGGCGTGGGACAGCGCCAACTTCGTCCAGGTCGGCGTCGCCCGTCCGTTCGACGACGGCTACCGGATGCTGCGCCCGCACCTCGAGTACCTCCAGGTGAAGGACGCGCTCTCCGCGACCGGCGAGGTGACGCCGGCCGGTGAGGGCGACGGCCAGCTGCTGGAGACGCTGACCGCCCTCCGCGACGACGGCTACCGCGGCTACGCCTCCCTGGAACCGCACCTCACCGACGTGGACGCACTCGGCGGGTTCTCGGGGCCGGCCGCCTTCGGAGTGGCGGCCCGCGCCCTCCGCCGCCTCACCGACCGGATCGGAGTCACCCTGGCATGAACACCGCACCGCTGAACGTCGCCATCGTCGGCTGCGGCATCATCGGGCTGAACCACGCCCGCGCCGTGCTCCGGCATCCCGGGCTCGCGGTCACCGCGCTCGTCGACCCCGATCCGGCGGCCGCCGGGGCGCTCGCCGACCGCATCGCCGCGGAGGCGACCGGCGCGCGGCGTCCCGCGACCGTCGCCACGCTCGCGGAGGCCCTGGACGGCGACGACATCGACATCGTCGTCATCTGCACGCCGAGCGGCCTGCACGTCCCGCTCGCCGAGACGGCGCTGGCCGCCGGGCGGCACGTCGTCATCGAGAAGCCGCTCGACGTCTCGATGACGCGCGGCAGGCGGCTCCTGGAGCTGTCCCGGCGCGCCGAACGCGACGGGCTGCTGGTCTCGGTCATCAGCCAGCACCGCTTCGACCCGGCCTCGCTCGTCGTCGCTGAGGCCGCGCACGGCGGGGCGCTCGGCCGGCTGACCAGCGCGGTCGCGTCCGTAGCGTGGTGGCGCCGCCAGGACTACTACGACTACGGGCGCTGGCGCGGCACCTGGGAGCTGGACGGCGGGGGAGCGCTCATGAACCAGGGCGTCCACACCGTCGACCTGCTGCTCTGGTTCCTCGGCCGTCCCGTCGAAGTGGATGCGCGCACCGCCCTGCTCGCGCACGAGCGGGTCGAGGTGGAGGATGTCGCGGTCGCGACGCTGCGGTTCGAGAACGGCGCGCTGGCGGTGCTGCACGCGACCACCGCCGCGTATCCCGGGCTGTCCGTGCGCCTCCAGGTGCACGGCGACCGCGGCTCGGCGATCATCGACGACGACCAGCTGGAGTACCTCGGGACCGTCGGCGCACCGAGCAACCGGGCCGCCGAGCTGGTCCCCGCGTCCGAGCTGCGCGGCGGGGACCGGGGACCGGACGCGTTCGTCACCGGGCACCTGCGCCAGTACGAGGACATCGAGGCGGCCATCCGCGAGCGGCGCGCGCCCGCGGTGACGGTAGCGGACGCGTTCCTCGCGCTCGCCGTCGTGCGCTCGGTGTACCTGTCGGCGACGCTGGGGCGGCCGGTGCTGCTGAGCGAGGTGCTGGACGGGTCGCTCGACGACGTGAGCGTCGCCACGGGCGTCCCGGCCTGAGCGAGGCGGCATACTGGCTTCGGGGCCGCCGCATCGGCGATCCCAGGGGAACGGCGATGGAGGTATCGGTGGCGGGTCCGCTCGTGGTGGTGATGGGCGTCTCCGGCTCCGGCAAGAGCACCGTCGGCCGGCTCGCGGCCGAGGCGCTCGGGGCGCCGTTCGTCGACGGCGACGACCTGCACCCGCCGGCGAACGTGGCGAAGATGACGGCGGGCATCCCGCTCACGGACGAGGACCGCGGGCCGTGGCTGCTGGAGGTCGGCAGGCGGCTCGCCGCAGCGGGTCCCGAGGGCATCGTGATCGCCTGCTCCGCCCTGAAGCGCGCCTACCGCGACATGATCAGGGCGGAGGCGCCCGGCGCCGTGTTCGCCGAGCTGGACGGCACCCGCGAGCTGCTCGCGGAGCGGTTGACCGACCGTCCCGGCCACTTCATGCCGGCGTCCCTGCTGGACTCGCAGCTGGCCACCCTGGAACCGCTGCGGCCCGACGAGGCCGGGATGCGGCTGGACGTCGCCCTGCCGCCCGCGGAGCTGGCCAGGCGCATCGCGCACGGCGAGGCCTCCCGCGTCGGGTAGACTGTCCAACTGAACTTCGGCGAGGGATGCGCTCCGGCGCATCCGTGATCGACGCGGTGGAGCAGGCTACGCAGTCTTTCCTCGCGCACCTCGATGCGCTCGAGTCGACAAATCCAACACTGCGAGCACGAACTGCTCGCCCGACAGCCGGCGTCACGCCGGCAAGGAGGCAGCCATGGCTGACGAGTCCAACAAGGTCGTCGCGGAGACCCGCGACAGCTTCGGCAAGGGCGCTGCGCGCAAGATCCGCGCCGCCGGCAAGATCCCCGCGGTCATCTACGGCCACGGCACCGACCCCCAGCACGTCACCGTGCCTGCGCACCAGGTGGGCCTGCTGCTCCGCAAGGCGAACGCGGTCCTCGACCTCGACATCGCCGGCAAGAGCCAGCTCGTGCTCGTCAAGGACGTGCAGAAGGACCCGGTGCTGCAGATCATCGAGCACCTCGACCTCATCGTGGTCCGCCGCGGCGAGAAGGTCCAGGTCGAGGTGCCCGTGCACGTCGAGGGCGAGCCGTTCTCCGGCACCATCGCGGTGCTCGACGTCCCGACCATCAAGCTCGAGGTCGAGGCCACCCACATCCCCGAGCGCATCGTCATCGACGTCACCGACGCCGAGGAGGGCACCCAGTACCACGCCAAGGACTTCGCGCTGCCCGCCGGCGCCGTCCTCGCGGAGGACGAGGAGCTCCTCATCCTGAACATCGTCGTCCCGGCCGCCGCGCGCGCCGAGGACGAGGAGGAGGCCGCCGAGGGCGCCGAGGGGGCCTCCGAGGAGGCCGCCGGCGAGTCCGCGGAGTAACTCCTCCTCATGGACGACCTCTGGCTCGTGGTCGGGCTCGGCAACCCCGGGCCCGGCTACGCGGCCACCCGTCACAACGTGGGCCAAATGGTGCTGGACGAGCTCGCCTCGCGCGGCGGTCTCACCTTCAAGACCCACAAGACGAACGCGAGGGTCGCCGAGGGGCGGCTCGCCCCCGGTGGCCCCCGCTTCGTCCTGGCCAAGCCGAACACGTACATGAACGTGTCCGGCGGCCCGGTGTCGCAGCTGCTGCGGTTCTACTCGCTCGACCTGTCGCACCTGATCGTGGTGCAGGACGAGCTGGACATCCCCTTCGACACCATCAAGCTCAAGTTCGGCGGCGGCCACGGCGGGCACAACGGCGTCCGCGACGTGATCGCCGCGACCGGCACCGGTGACTTCACCCGCGTGCGCGTCGGCGTCGGCCGCCCGCCCGGGTCGCAGGCCGCGGCCGACCACGTCCTCAAGGGCTTCAGCAGCACCGAGCGCGCGAACCTCCCGATCCTCGTCGCAGACGCGGCGGATGCCGTGGAGCAGATCGCGGCCGAGGGCCTGACCGCCGCGCAGAACCGGTTCCACACCGCCCGCTGACCCCCGCCGCGTGGTCAACAATTGTCGCCAATCATCAACAAATTTCGCCGGACTGGTCGGAGAAGCCCCCGTGGTGTCCAAAACTCGCGCCCCCGCCCCCCCGGGGGGCGC
>NZ_JBQCGZ010000138.1:0-15397 GCF_051955155.1 Leifsonia sp. | reverse complement strand
CGCGTCCCTGTGCTGCAGCAGCAGGCCGAGGAACGGGTGCGGGCTCTTCTCCTGCAGGTCGGCGAGTGAGGCGGCGTCGGTCGAGTAGCCGGTCTTGGTCGCCCGGGTCTTCGGCATCTGCAGCTCCTCGAACAGGACCTGTTGCAGCTGCTTCGGCGATCCGAGGTTGATCTCGTGGCCGATCTCGGCGTACGCCTGGGCGGCGAAGTCGTTCGCCTTGTCGGTGAGCTGGCCGCGCAGCCGGGCGAGCACCTCGCCGTCGATGGCGACGCCGTTCAGCTCCATCTCGGCGAGCACCGCGACCAGCGGGAGCTCGATGTCGTCGAGCACGCGGCGCGTGCCGTCGTCGAGCGCGATCGCCTGGCCATCGGCGACACGGCGGATGTACCAGGCCTCCGTCGCCGGGCTGACCGCGTCGTTGATCGGGACCAGCTGGTTGGGGTCGGACACCGGCAGCGTCTCGCCGAGCACCTCGTACACCTGCTCCGCGAGCGACTGCGGGGCCGCCCCCGGTCGCACCAGCCAGGAGGCGATGCGCGTGTCGAAGGCCAGCCCGTCGACGATGAAGCCGGCGCGGCTGAGCGCCTTGAACTGCGGCTTGGCGTGGAAGAAGTACTTCGGGGCCGGGCCCGCCAGCCACTCCTCCAGCGCCTCGTAGTCCCTGCGGCCGGCCGTCCACGGCACGTAGACGGACTCGTCCTCGGACGCCAGGCCGAAGCCCGTGATGCCGGCAGGGCCGGTCTCCAGCTGGACGGCGATGGCCGCTCCGTCTGCGGACGCCTTGCTCAGCCAGTTCGCCAGCTCCTCGTCGACGAGGGTATGCACGGCCGGGGCGCTCACCGCGCCGACGCGGTCGGTCTCCACGGGGGCGGAGCCGTCCACCATCCCGTCCTCGGCCGCCGTCTTCAGCAGCCGGTCAAGCAGCGTCTTGAACTGCAGGCGCGCGAAGATGTCGCGCACCGCGTTCTCGTCGATCGGCCGGCGCTCCAGGTCGGCGGGGCCGACGGGGAGCTCGACGTCGTCGAGCAGCTTGTTGAGCCGGCGGTTGCGGAGCGCGTTCTCCTTCTGGTCGCGCAGGTTCTGGCCGACCACGCCCTTGATCTCGTCGGCGTGCGCGACGATCTCGTCCACCGTCCCGTACTGCTGCACCCACTTCACCGCGGTCTTCTCGCCGACCTTGTCGATGCCGATCAGGTTGTCGCTGGTCTCGCCGACCAGCGCCGCGATCTCCGGGTACTGGTGCGGCTCGATGCCGTAGCGCTCGCGCACGGCGGCGGGGTTGTAGACCTTGAGCTCCGAGACGCCGCGGACGTTCGGATAGAGCAGCGTCACGTCGTCGTTGACCAGCTGGATGGTGTCCCGGTCGCCGGAGACCAGCAGCACCCGGTAGCCCTGCTCCGCGCCCTGCCTGGCCAGGGTGGCGAGGATGTCGTCCGCCTCGAAGTCCTCCTTGGCGATGGTGGTGATGTTCATCGCCTTCAGCGCCTCCTGGAGCAGCGGCACCTGGCCGGCGAACTCGGGAGGCGTCTCGCCGCGGGTGCCCTTGTACTCCGGGTACTCGCGCGTGCGGAACGAGTAGCGGGAGATGTCGAAGGCCACGGCGATGTGGGTCGGCTTCTGCTGCTGCAGCAGGTTGATGAGCATCGCGATGAAGCCGTGGATGCCGTTGGTGTGCTGGCCCTCGCGGTTGACGAAGCTGTCGACAGGGAGGGCGTAGAAGGCCCGGAAAGCCAGCGAATGGCCGTCGATGATCAGAAGGGTAGGCTTTTCGGAGTCTGACACCAGGACAGCCTACAAGCCGCCGGTGACACTGCAGACGGGACCGACGACGGTGACGAAAGGGTAGGGATGACCGAGGACGCGCTCGCGTACGTGCGGCAGCGAGGGCTCGGCGCCCTGGCCGAGAAGATGGGCATCGAGATGGTCGAGTTCACCGTCGAGCGCGCGGTCGCCCGGATGCCGGTCGAGGGCAACACCCAGCCCGCCGACCTCCTGCACGGAGGCGCGTACGTCGTGCTCGGCGAGTCCCTCGGCTCGATGTCCGCGAACCTCTACGCGGGCGAGGGACGCCTCGCGGTGGGCATCGAGATCAACGCGTCGCACACGCGCTCGGCGACGAGCGGCTACGTGACCGGCGTGTGCACGCCCATCCACCTCGGCCGCACGCTCACGACGCACGAGATCGCGGTCACCGACGACCGCGGTCGCCGCTGCTCGACCATCCGCATCACGAACCTCATCAAGGACCTGACGGCCTGATTCGTCGCGAGCGGTCGCCGCTCGTCACGAATGGCGACCATTCGTGACGAATCGCGGGCTTACTTCTTGGGGGCGAGCTGCTCGATGATCGCCTGGGCGACGTCGTGCATGGTGAGGCGGCGATCCATCGACGCCTTCTGGATCCAGCGGAACGCCTCCGGCTCGGACAGGCCCATCTTCTCGTTGAGCAGGCCCTTGGCGCGGTCGACGAGCTTGCGGGTCTCGAAGCGCTGCACCATGTCGGAGACCTCGGCCTCGAGCGCGATGATCTGCTGGTAGCGGGCCAGGGCGATCTCGATGGCGGGAAGCAGGTCGTTCGGGGTGAACGGCTTGACGACGTAGGCGAGGGCGCCGGCCTCTGTGGCGCGCTCGACGAGCTCCTTCTGGCTGAACGCGGTCAGCAGCACGACCGGGGCGATGTGGTTCTTCGACAGCCGCTCGGCCGCGGAGATGCCGTCCAGCTGCGGCATCTTAACGTCCATGATGACCAGGTCGGGACGCAGCTCGGTGGCGAGCGCGACAGCGGTCTCGCCGTCTCCGGCCTCGCCGACCACCTCGAAACCGTTGTCACGCAGGATCTCGACGATGTCGAGGCGGATGAGCGACTCATCCTCGGCGACGACGACGCGGCGGGGTGCGGTGGGGGTGGTTTCCTGGTCAGTCACGGATAAAAGCCTACGGTATTGTTCCAGTGTTGTTGTGCGCCGCTGTGGCGGAATGGCAGACGCGGAGCACTCAAAATGCTTTGTCCGAAAGGGCGTGTGGGTTCGAGTCCCACCAGCGGCACAACCCGGACGCGGCCCGTCAGACCCCGCGCGAAAGCCGGAGCGCGAGCACCGGGCACAGCGCCACCGCATCCTCCGCCGCATCCAGCTGATCGCTGCGCACGGGGATGTCCGAGCGGGCGGACGCCGGGACGCCGACGGCGAACGGGTAGCCCCACTCGTCGCGCGCGATCGTGCCCTCCAGCAGCTCGGCGCACAGCCCGCGGCCGTCGCAGCGGGTCCAGTCGACGTGCAACGTGTGCCGCGGCGCGCTCATCGCGGCGCCCTCACGCAGCGGCCGGCGGCGTGCGCCCGCACGTCGGCGGCGAACACCCGCAGGGCGCTGCGCACCAGGCGGGCGCTGCCGTCCGGATGATGGCACGACCCGCGGCCGTCCACCGACTCGGCCAGCCGTGCTGCCTCTGCGGCCGCCTGCGGAGCCATCCGCCCGGTCGCCAGTTCGCGCAGCCGCGCCGCCATCGCCGGCAGCCCGAACCGGCACGGACCGCACTGCCGGGCGGAGGCCGCGGCGAGCTCGTCCGCGATCTCCGCCGTCGCCAGCAGGCCGCAGCGGTCGGCGCCGAGGACGTGGACGACGCCGGCACCGGCGAGCGGACCTGGCGCGGTGCGCGCCTCAGACGCGGGGATCCAGGTGCCGTGGTAGCCGCCGAGCAGCACGGCCTGCGCGCGCTCGACGGCCCCTCCGGCGCGCGCGACGATGTCCGCGACGGTCGCGTCCGTCGGCACCTCGAGCACACCCTCCGTGCCGACCGCCCCGGTCACGGTCACGAGGCGCGTCCCCGGCGCCGCCGGGTCGCCGACGGACCGGAACCAGTCCCCGCCGTAGCGGGCGATCAGCGCGAGCTGGGCGAGCGTCTCCACGTTGTGCAGCAGCGTCGGCCTGCCGTCCAGGCCGGACTCGGTGAGCCGGCGGGTGCGGTCCTGCGGCAGCCCGCGCCCGCCGCGCAGCGCGTCGACGACGGCGCTCGCCTCCCCGGCCACGAAACCGTCGACCGCCTCAACGAGCTCCACCCCGCGCGCGTCGGCGCGCTCGGCGATCGCGCGCTCCAGGGGCTCGAGCGCGGCCTCGTGCACGTACAGGACGGCGCGGCGCGCCCGCAGCGCGTCGGCGGCGACGAGGAGTCCGTCCAGGACCAGATGCGGGGCGTTCGCGAGCAGCACGGCGTCCTTCCAGCTGAGCGGCTCCCTCTCCGAGCCGTTGCCGATCACCACGGGCCGGCGGGAGGCAGCGGCCGCCGCCTGCAGCTTGCGGAAGGCCGGGAAGGCCGCTCCCCCGCGCCCGGTGAGCCCGGAACGGTGCAGCTGTGCCAGCAGGGCGTCGGCGGACCGCGCAGGCCACGGGCCGTACGCGGCGAGGTGCTCCGCAGCGCCGGCGGCCCGCCCGGCGGCCAGCAGCCGGGTCGCGTCCGCCGGCGGCGCGGCCGAGCTGCCCTGCTCGATCGTCATGGTCATGACAGTTCCCCTCTGCGCGCGGCCGCGCTCTCGACGAAACGGGCGGACAGCCGCCACAGCACGGCGATCACGACGACCAGCAGGCAAACTCCCGACAGCAGCAGGAGCCAGCCGGCGGAAGCGTCCGTGCCGGTCCCGAGCGTGTGGGCGATGGCGACCGGCCACATCGCGTAGCTCGCCCAGTGCACCGCTTTGAACACCCGCCGCCCGATCCAGCGTCGTAGCAGCGCGGTGAGCACCACCGCGAGCATCAGATCGACGGCAACCGTGCCGAGACCCAGCCAGAACGGCTTGGTGGTGCCGAGGAACGGGACGACGGCGTCCAGCGCGGTCAGCTTCGCGTACGGGTCGGCGAGCAGCGTGAGGATGTGCAGGCCGACGAACACGACGGACAGCAGAGCGAGGTTGCGATGCACCAACGTGACGGAGAACCGCGGGAGTCCTGGCAGCGGCCGCCCGGAGCGCGTCACGATGCCCAGCCAGAGCGACGCGGTCAGCAGCACCAGCGCGACGACGCCGGACCCGCGACCGAGCGCCCACATCGCCTCGTTCACGATCTCACCTCCCGCGGCCAGCGGCCGGTCGTGACGACCGCACCGTCGGCCGCGACGAGCCGGGCGTCGACCTCCGCTGCGGACAGCAGCGCCGCAGCGCTCCGGCCGCGCACCAGTGCGGCCGTGCTGTGCGCGTTGGCCGCGAGGCAGCTGCGGGCGGCGACGCTGACGCTGCGCCAGACCGGTTCCGCCGGGAGTCCCGAACGCGGGTCGCGGATGTGGTGACGCGTCACCCCGTCGCTCTGCCAGCGCCGCTTCTGCGTGCTGGAGGTCGCCAGCCCCGCGGCCGGAGGCAACGAGATCTGCTGCGCGGGGTCGCCGGGCAGGTCCTGCACCAGCACCTCCCAGCGCCGCCCGCCGGCGGGCCCGGCGGTCGCGATGTCGCCGCCGAGCGATACCAGCGCGCCCCGGCCGGTGGCGTGCTGGATGCGCCGCGCGATCCTGTCGGCGGCGTGCGCCTTCGCGGTCGCGCCGAGATCGAGCCGGAGGTCGCCAGGCAGACGGAGCACACGTCCGCAGAGCTCGGTCCTGCGCCAGCCGGCGCGGCGTGGGCCGGCGACGCTGATCGTGACGGCCGGCCCACCAGGACCGGCCAGCAGCTGCGCGAAGTCCCGGTCGTAGCCGAGAGCGTCGAGGTCGGCGCCGAGAGTCGGGTCGACCGCGCCGTCGGTGTCGGCCGCGACCTGCAGGGCGACGCCGACGAACTCCGCGAGCAGCGGGCTCAGCACCACGCCGTCCGCGGGACGCGGTCCCGCGTTCAGCCGCGAGAGCTCGGAGTCCGCGTCGAAGCGGCTGCACGCTGCGGTCACCGCGGCGAGCTCGTCCTCGGCGAGTCCGCGGGCGACGGCGAGGTCGGCGGGGTCGTCGACGACCACGGACGCGTCGAGGCCCCACACCGTCCATCCGGCGCGCGCGTCGCCGTCGGAGGCCCGTCGTTCAGGAGCCGCTGGAGTGCCCACTGAACCCACCTCCCTGGCTCTGCTGGATGCCGCTGCCGGAGTCGTCGCTGCTCGATCCGGAGCCGGTCGAGCCGGAGTCGCCCGAGCCCGAGTCGGTCGAGGACGAGGACCCTCCTGTGGAGGACGTCGTCCCCGAGGTCGTGGCCGTCCCGTTCGTCCCGGCGAAGAGGAAGCCGGAGATCAGCCCGGTCACCGCGAAGCTGACAACGCCGACCGCCGTCGTGATGCCGACCGCTGCGTGCCGCCCTGCCGATCGTCTGTCCATCCTGGGGCCCTCCGTCCGTGTCGAGGTCTGGTCCCAGACTCGCCGCCGATTCTTTCCGCATCCTTAATCGGGATGGGAGCGGGCTGACGGGTCCTTATGAATCGGCTATGGGCAGCTCGACGGTGACGCTCGCTCCCCCATCCGGGCCGACGTTCTCGGCGTGAACAGCGCCGCCGTGCCGCGCAGCGACCTCCGCTACGAGCGCGAGCCCGAGCCCGTAATGCCGGGAGGCGGAAGGCGCCGTCTGAGCCTCGTCCGAGCGCGCGGAGGCGAAGCGCTCGAACGCGGTGTCCGGGTCGTCCTGCGGGAACCCGGGGCCGTCGTCCGCGACCACCAGCCTGGCGTGCCTGCCCGCCCGCTGCACCCGCACCTCGACCGCGGAGGCCGCGTGATCGGTCGCGTTGTCCAGCAGGGCGATGATCAGCCGCCGCAGCGACACCGGCGCCCCGGACACCACCACCGGCTCGGGGGCGTCCAGGTCCACCCGCAGCCCGCGCTCCTCCGACTTGGGCGCGACCGAGCGCACGGCGGCAGCGGCGAGGCCGGCGAGGTCGACGCGTTCGCGCGCCGCCGTCTCGCGCGGGTCCGCCGCCAGCAGCAGGTCCGCGACGATCTCCGTGAGCGCCCGGGAGTCGTCCACGATCTCGCCGACGCCGGCGACGACGGCGGGATCGTCCTCCTCCGTCAGCCGCCTGCGCACCAGCTGCGCGCGCGTGCTGAGCAGCGTCAGCGGCGTGCGCAGCTCGTGGCCGGCGTCGGCGACGAAGCGTCGCTGCATCCGCAGTGCGTCGGCGAGCGGCCGCATCGCCCGTCTGGCCATCAGCACGCCGATCCCGGCCGCGGCGAGCGCCGCGATCACCCCGGACACGATCAGCGCTGTCGCGAGCCTGGCCAGCTCCTCCTGCTGCTCGCGCAGCGGGTAGGCGACCTGGATCCAGTGGTCGCCCTGCTCCGTCGTGCGCACCAGATAGTCCCTGCCGTCGGCCGTGACCGTCCGCTCGTCCGGCTGCCCGTTCGCGCGCACCGCCGCGAACGCCTCCTCGACCGGAAGCCCGTCCGGGATGTCCGGGGAGCTCATGGTGCCTCGGTCGCCGGTGATCGTCACGAACATCCCCGGTGGCGCGTCGTGCGGGGAGTCGATGCGCGAGGTGTCCTCGACCGCACGGCGCGCCGCCTCCGCCTGCGACCCGGCGACGATCGCGTAGACGACCCCGCCGAGAACGGCGAACAGGACGAGGATCAGGACGCCGAACTGGATCGCGAGCCGCACGGACGCGCTGCGCAGCTCCCTGTCCGCCCGCCCGGCGCTCACACTCCGCGCCCCAGCCGGTAGCCGACCCCGCGCACGGTCTCCACCGCCGAGCGGCCGAGCTTGCGGCGCAGGTGGTGGACGTACGTGTCGACGACACCGGGGTCGTCCGCCGCGGCGAACACGGTCGCGAGCAGGTCGTCGCGGGAGAACACCTGCCCGGGTCGCCGTGCGAGCCGCTCCAGCAGCGCCGATTCGCGCTCGGACAGGGCGATGTCCGTGCCGTCGTCGCGCGTCACGGTTCGCCCGTCCGGGTCGAGGCGCCCGCCGGGGAACCGGACGACGGGCACCGTGCTGCTGAGCCGGCGCCGGAGCACCCGCAGCCGCGCGAGCAGCTCGTCGATATCGAACGGTTTGACGAGGTAGTCCTCCGCGCCGCCGTCCAGGCCCTCCACGCGGTCGGTCGCCGTGCCGAGCGCGGAGAGGATGAGCACCGGGGTGAGCACGCCGGCGTCGCGCCACCCGGAGAGCACGCCCATCCCGTCGACGACGGGGAGCCCGCGGTCGAGCACAGCGACGTCGAACGCCTCGGTCAGCCCGAGGTGCAGGCCGCGCTGGCCGTCCTGCGCAGTGACGACGTCGTAGCCCTCGGAGGCGAGCAGCTCGCCCAGCATCGCGGCGAGCCGCGGGTCGTCCTCGACCACCAGGATGCGCGGCCGCGCGTCCACGTCCCGCCCGCTCAGATCCGCGCGCCGACGACGGTCGCGGCGAACCGGCCGGCGCGCTCGGCGAGGCCGGCGATCTGCTCCTCGATCACGCGATCGGGGTCGAAGCCCACGTACTGCGCGGGCGGAGTGCGCCGCACGTTCTCGCTGCACTCGAAGCTCCCGCAGACCAGCGTGCCGACCGTGTCGCCGTTGCGCCCGGCCTGACCCGCCCTGCGCGCCGACCAGAAGTAGACGTCGCGGGTGACGTGCACGTCCTGGCACCAGCCGCACATCGACGGCGCGTGCGAGCGCATCGATGCCTCGGACGCCTTGAGCACGATGCCGACCGGGCCGTCCGGGGTCGGGACCACGACGTAGCCGCGCTGCGGGAGGCGCGGGTCGCGCCAGCCGAGGTACTCGCGGCGGGACCAGTCCACCTCGTGCATGCCGGGCGGCAGCGGCAGCTCCTCCGCATCGGCGCGGGAGCAGTTGACGAACGAGTCGCGGATCTCTCGCGCGGTCAGGCTCTCCATGGGCACCTCCTCCCGTCCCATGCTCGCACAGGTTCTTGACCTTGCCGCCGGGGTCAGGGCTTAGCGTGCCGTCATGAACACCCTCGACAGCGTCACCGACGCCAGCTTCGCCACCGATGTCCTCTGCGCCCCCGGGACCACCCTCGTGGAGTTCTGGGCGCCCTGGTGCGGTCCATGCCGTGCCCTCTCCCCCATCCTGCAGTCGATCGCGGACGAGCACGCCGACCGGATCCGCATCGTCAAGATCAACGCGGACGAGAACCCGCGCAGCACGGCGGAGTACCGCGCGCTCGCGCTCCCGGTGATGAAGCTCTTCCGGGACGGCGAGGTGGTGAAGACCATCATCGGCGCGAAGCCCAAGCCCGCGCTCGAGTTCGAGCTGGCGCCCTACCTGTGAGACCGCGGCTCAGGTCAGGTGGTCGAACGCGCCGCCGACCCAGCCGATGTAGCGCTCGGCCGACCGCAGCACGGCGCCGCGCGCGTCCTCCGGGATGACGTTGCCCAGGTTGCCGTACATCCGGTCGAACGGCCGCTCGCACACCCGGTCGGCGACCCGGCGGACGACCGCGGCCGAGAGCGGGATGTCGTTGGGGAAGCTGCGCTGGAACGTCACCCAGCGCTGCGACGGGCCGGGGAACACGGTGTCGCCGCTGAGCACCACGCCGCGGTCCCAGTGCGCCACGGCGCTGCCGGGGAAGTGACCGCCGATCGTGCGCAGCGTCACCCCCGGCAGCACCTCCTCCTCGCCGCTCCAGACCCGGATCGACGGGTCCTCGCGCTGCACCCAGTGCCGGTCGGCCTCGTTCACGAGCACCGGAGGGCCGCCCAGCATCCGCGACCAGCTGGTCTGGGCGCCGAACATGTGCGGGTGGCTGGTGGCGATCACGGCGACGCCGCCGAGGTCCTGCACCGCGGTGGCCGCCTGCTCGTCGACATAGCCGGTCGGATCCCACAGCAGATTGCCCTCCGGGGTGCGCAGCAGCATGGCCCGCTGGCCGATGCCGACCTTCGGGATGCTGCTCAGCCCGTACAGGTCGGGCTCGAGCTCGGTGATCACCACGTGCTCGCCCTCGCGCTGCAGCCGCTGCAGCGTCGTCCACACCTGCCCGGTCGGCGGGACGTACTGCCGTTCGTCCTCGCAGATCGGGCAGGCCGCCGGCGGCTCCTCGCCGCCGGGGGTGTCGATGGGTGTCGTCTCCACGGCGCAGGTCGCGCACAGCCAATCCGCCATGATCGCGACTCTAGCCGCGCGAGGGGGCGAGCGAATACCCTCTGCCGCATGGCGAATCAACCCGTTCTCTTCATCCACGGCCTCTGGCTGCACGCGAGCAGTTGGCAGCCCTGGATCGACCTCTTCACGGCGGAGGGCTACGCGCCCGTCGCACCGCTCTGGCCCGGCGAGCGCGACACCGTCGCCGCCACCCGCGAGCACCCGGACGACGTCGCGGACAAGGGCATCGACGAGGTGACCAAGCACTTCGCCGGCATCATCGAGGCGATGGACGTGCCTCCCGTCATCATCGGCCACTCCTTCGGCGGTCTGATCACCGAGAAGCTGATCGGCGAGGGCTACGGCAACGCCGGCGTCGCGATCGACCCCGCCCAGATCAAGGGCGTGCTTCCGCTGCCGTTCCGCCAGCTGCGCTCGTCGTTCCCGGTGCTCAGCAACCCCGCGAACATCCACAAGCCGATCTCGCTGACCCGCGACCAGTTCGCCTACGGCTTCGCCAACCAGCTGCCGGAGGAGGAGGCGACGGAGCTCTACGACCGCTGGACCGTCCCGTCGACCGTCCGGCCGATCTTCCAGGCGGCCGCCGCCAACTTCCGCATGCACTCCGAGGCGGCGGTGGACACGAAGAACGAGGACAGGGGTCCGCTGCTGCTGATCGCGGGCGGCGAGGACAACACGGTGCCCGAGGTGACCACCGACGCGACGCTCAAGCAGTACCGCGACTCCAACGCCGTCACCGAGCTGATCACCTTCCGCGACCGCGGCCACTCGCTCGTGATCGACCACGGCTGGCGCGACGTCGCGACCGAGGTGCTGGTGTGGCTGCAGCAGCAGGGCCTGGGCGACTGAGGCAGGAATAGCCCCGGCCGCGCCCGGCTTGAACCCCATCGTGAAACGCATCGGCTTCCTCAGCTTCGGCCACTACCAGGCCGTCCCCGGCTCCGTCGTCCGCACCGCGGCCGACGCGCTCCAGCAGACCATCGAACTGGCCGAGGCCGCGGAGGAGGTCGGTGCGGACGGCGCGTTCGTCCGCGTGCACCACTTCGCGCCCCAGCTCGCCTCGCCGTTCCCGCTGCTCGCGGCCATCGGCGCGCGCACCAGGCGCATCGAGATCGGCACCGGCGTGATCGACATGCGCTACCAGAACCCCCTCGCGATGGCCGAGGACGCGGCGGCGGCCGATCTGATCAGCGGCGAGCGGCTGCAGCTCGGCGTGAGCCGCGGGTCACCCGAGACGGCGCTGGCCGGCTACGAGTCGTTCGGCTACGTCCCGGGCGACGGGGAGTCGGACGCGGACATGGCGCGCAGGCACACCACGCTGTTCCGCGCCGCGATCGCCGGGGAGGCGATGGCCAACGCGAACCCGCAGATGACGGGCAGCACCGGAGGCCTCGCCATCCAGCCGCTCTCCGACACCCTGCCGGAGCGGATCTGGTGGGGCGCGGGGACGCGCGCCACTGCGGAGTGGACAGCCGAGCAGGGCATGAACCTGATGTCATCGACCCTGCTCACCGAGGACACCGGCGTGCCCTTCGACCAGCTGCAGGCCGAGCAGATCACCCGGTTCCGGCAGACCTGGTCCGAGATGGGCTGGGAGCGCGAGCCGCGTGTGAGCGTCAGCCGCAGCATCATCCCGATCACCGACGAGCAGTCGCGCCGCTACTTCGGCGCGCGCGCCCAGGTGGAGGGCAGGGATCAGGTCGGGCACCTCGACGGCGGCCTCGCCCGCTTCGGCCGGTCCTACATCGGCGACCCGGAGAAGCTGGTGGCCGAGCTCGCGGAGGACGAGGCGGTGCGGATGGCGGACACCGTGCTGGTCACCGTCCCGAACCAGCTCGGCGTCGACTTCAACGCGCACCTGCTCTCGGACATCGTCGCCATCGGCCGCGAGCTGGGCTGGCGCGACTGACGGCGCGCGCACTCCCCCCGAACAGGTGACTCGGTGAACTCCGGGGATGCTGCGATGATGGACGCGCGGCACACCCGAATCCGCCGCAGCACAGGCCGTGACGATCCCGTCCGGTCCCACGGAAGGGGTGTGCTTTGCGTACTGGACGACGCGCGACGACGGTCTCGATGGCCGCTCTCGCCACCGCTCTCGGGCTCACCGGCCTCACCGGCCTGGCCTCCGCACCGGCGACGGCCGTGACGCTCACGGACGCGTCGACGCCGTCGGCGCTCACCGGGATGTGGGCCTGGGGCAATCCGATCGACCCCGCCACCGACGCGCGCGGCACCGGGGACGCGGCCTTCGAACCCGCTGCCCTCGCGGCGTTCGCCTCCGCCCACCGGCTGCAGACGGTGTACCTGTCGGTGCCGTGGGCGGCCGACCAGGGCGAGTTCGCCACCTGGCTGCCCGCCGCGGTCTCCGCGCTGCACGGCGCCGGGGTGACGACCGTCGCGGCCCTCGGCGGCGACCCCGCGTGGGCCACCCAGCCGGAGCTCGCGGCCACCTGGACGAGGACCGCGCTCGCGACGGCGCCCTTCGACGCGATCCAGTTCGACGTCGAGCCGTGGGTCGGCGCCACCGACGACCAGCTGCCCGGCATCGTCGCCCAGCTCGGCACGATGTACGACACGGCCGCGCAGGCGGCGGGCGGCGTCCCGGTCGGCGCCGACCTGCCCTGGTGGCTGCAGGCGAAGGCGCAGCCGGGAGGCTCGGGGACGCTGTTCCAGACGCTGCTGCCGCACCTGGACTCCGTGGCGATCGTCGCGTTCTCCGACCACGCGGACGGCGACGACGGCATCGTCGCGCTCGCCCGGCCCGCGGCCGCCGCGGCGAGCGCCGCCGGCCTGCCGTTCAGCGTCGGCGTCGAGACGGACTCCCCGCAGGTGGCGGGAGGCGCAGGCGCGACGTTCGGCGACGACACCGCGGCCGTGCTGGAGGCGCAGACCGCCATCGTCCGCTCCGAGCTGTCCGGCCTGACCGGCTACCGCGGCGTGACCGTCGAGCACCTGCTCTCCTGGCAGGCGCTGCTCGCGCGCTGAGCCGGCGCGCCGGTGCGGTTCAGCCCGCGTCGGCGGCCGCGTAGAGGGCGGCGATGTCGATCTTGCCCATCTGGAGCATCGCGTCGTTCGCGCGGCGCGCGCGTGCGGGATCCGGGTCGCGCTGCAGCTCGATCAGCGCCCGCGGCACGATCTGCCAGCTCAGGCCCCAGCGGTCCTTCAGCCAGCCGCACCGGCTGGGCTCCCCGCCGTCCGCCGTCAGCGCGTCCCAGAGCCGGTCGACCTCCGCCTGGTCGTCGCAGAGCACGGAGATCGAGATGGCCTCGGTGAACGGGAACAGCGGACCCGCGTTCATCGCCTGGTACTCGATCCCGTCCAGCTCGAAGGTCACGACGACGGTGCCCGCGGAGGGGTCGGCGTCGTCGGCGCCCATCCGCTCGACGCGGACGATCCGCGAGTTGGGGAGCAGCGAGACGTACCGCTGCGCGGCCTGCTCGGCCTGGTCGTCGTACCAGAGGAATGTCGTCACCTTCTGCATGCGGCACATGCTACGCGGCGGCGGTAGCGTTGGGGCGTGTTGTTCAGCAGCTACATCGCCATCGGAGACAGCTTCACGGAGGGCGTCGGCGACGACCTCCCCGACGGCCGCGTGCGCGGCTGGGCGGACTTCGTCGCCCTCGGCCTCGCGCTCGCCTCGCCCGAGCCCGTCCGCTACGCCAACCTCGCCGTGCGCGGCCGCAAGCTCGGTCCGATCATCCGGGAGCAGGTGGAGCCGGCGCTCGCGCAGCATCCCGAGCTGGTGAGCCTGAACGGCGGCGGCAACGACATCATGCGGCCGCGCGTCTCCAGCGAGGGCGTCGCCGAGGCGCTGGTCGCCGCCGCCGACCGGGTCACGGCGGCCGGCAGCACGATGCTGCTGCTGAGCGGCGCGAACCCGAGCAGGCACCTCCCGCTCGGCGGGCTGATCCGTCGCCGCGGCAACGAGCTCGCCGTCGCCGTCCGCGCGATGCTGCCGCGCGAGGGCATGGTGTTCGTGGACAACTGGGCGGACGAGACGCTCGAGGACATCCGCTACTGGTCGGAGGACCGGCTGCACCTGAACGCGCTCGGCCACGCGCGCGTCGCGAGCAACGTGCTGACCGCGTTCGACGTCCCGGTCCCCGCGGAGTGGGGCGTCGAGGAGGTCGCGGCGGCGCCCGCGGGCGAGCCGAGGCGGCGCACCGCCGACTACTACCGCCGGTTCGTGCTGCCCTGGATCGGCCGCCGCCTCACCGGCCGCTCCTCCGGCGACGGCCGCGCCGCCAAGATCGCCGAGCTCACGCCCGTCGACCCCGCCTCCGCCCAGCCGCTCTGACCCTCCCCGTCGCCCGCCCGGCCACGGCGCCGAGCGGTCGCGACACGCCGTCACGCATGCGCCCAGGCGGCGTGTCGCGACCGTTCACCGGCAGACGCGTCCCCTCTGCGTCAGCGGCGGGGAAGGCGCGCGCGCCTCAGTCGTTGTCGCCGCCCGTGGTGTCGATGCGCGTCGTGCGCGCGCCGCCTCCCCACTTCCACTCGGCGACCTCGGGGATGTCCTCCCCGCGCTCGCGCGTGTACTGACGCGCGCGCAGCCGCGCGTCCTGCATCTCCTGCCGGAAGCGCGCCTCCCGCGCGGCCAGCCCGGGCACACGGTCCAGCACGTCCATCACCAGGTGGTAGCGGTCCAGGTCGTTCAGCATGACCATGTCGAACGGCGTGGTCGTGGTCCCCTCCTCCTTGTAGCCGCGCACGTGCAGGTTGCCGTGCCCCGCCCTGCGGTAGGTGAGCCGGTGGATGAGCCACGGGTAGCCGTGGTAGGCGAAGATCACCGGCTTGTCGACGGTGAACAGCGCGTCGTACTCGCGGTCGTTGAGACCGTGCGGGTGCTCGCCCTCGCTCTGCAGGCGCATCAGGTCGACCACATTGACGACGCGCACCTTCAGGTCGGGCAGCCGGTCGCGCAGGATGCCCGCCGCCGCGAGCACCTCGAGCGTCGGGATGTCGCCAGCGCACGCGAGCACGACATCCGGCTCCTCGCCGTCGCGCTCCGTCCCCGCCCAGTCGAAGATGCCGATGCCGCGCGTGCAGTGCGCGATCGCCTCGTCCATCGTCAGCCAGTTCGGCGCCGGCTGCTTCCCGGCGACGACCACGTTGACGTAGTCGACCGAGCGCAGGCAGTGGTCGTAGGTGGAGAGCAGCGTGTTCGCGTCGAACGGCAGGTAGACGCGAACGACGTCCGCCTTCTTGTTGACGACGTGGTCGATGAACCCCGGGTCCTGGTGCGACGCGCCGTTGTGATCCTGCCGCCACACGTGCGAGCTCAGCAGGTAGTTCAGCGATGCCACCGGGCGCCGCCACGGGATGCCCCGGGAGCTCTTCAGCCACTTGGCGTGCTGGTTGAACATCGAGTCGACGATGTGGATGAACGCCTCGTAGGAC
>NZ_JBQCGZ010000137.1:0-3157 GCF_051955155.1 Leifsonia sp. | reverse complement strand
GACCCGGCAGACCTCGAGGATGCGCGCCGCGCCATCCGGACGGTCCTCGGCGTGGACGCGGTCGCCTCGCCCGAAGGCTCCCGCATCACCGCGCCGATGCGCAGTGCGGACACGGTCACCGACCTGTTCGTGACTCTGCGCGAGGCCGGCATCCACCTGTCCGAGATGTCCGTGCAGAAGCCGACGCTCGACGAGGTGTTCCTCACGCTCACCGGCCACGGCGTGGACGACGACGCCGCGGACCACGCGTCCGCCGACGAAGGAGAGAAGGTCCCCGCATGACCGCCATCACCACCATCACCCCACCCGCCCAGCGGGACCTCAGAAACCACATCAGCCTCAGCCAGACGCTCGCCAACACCGTCACCATGGCGCACCGCGGGCTCCTGAAGATCAAGCGGACGCCCGAACAGCTGATGGATGTGACGCTCCAGCCGATCATCTTCACCGTGATGTTCGCGCTCCTGTTCGGCGGCGCCATCTCGGGCGACGTGCAGTCGTACCTGCCGGTGCTCATCCCCGGAATCCTCGTCCAGACGGTCATCACGACGTCCGTCGTCACCGGCGTCCAGCTGCGGGAGGACATGGACAAGGGCGTGTTCGACCGCTTCAAGTCCCTGCCGATCGCGCGGATCGCGCCGCTCTCCGGCGCGTTGCTCGCCGACACCCTGCGCTACGCCATCGCGACGACCATCACCTTCATCGTCGGCATCCTGATGGGCTACCGCCCTGCCGCCGGTGTGGGCCCGGTGATCCTCGCCGGACTGCTGGTGATCGTGTGCTCGTGGGCGATCAGCTGGATCTTCGCGTTCTTCGGCGTCATCGCCCGGACCGCGGGATCCGTCCAGGGGATCTCCTTCCTGGTGCTGTTCCCGCTGACGTTCTTCTCGAACGCCTTCGTGCCCGTGAAGACGATGCCCGACTGGCTGCAGTCGTTCGTCAACGTCAATCCGGTCTCGCACCTCGTCACGGCGGTTCGCGACCTGGCCGACACCGCGACGTTCGGTGCGGACGGCTGGATCGCCCTCGCCGGAGCGGCGGCGATCGTCGCCGTGTTCGCGCCGCTGACCGTCCGCGCCTACATGCGGAAGGCCTGACTGGGCGAGCGTCCGGTCCCTCAACGGCGGCCGTCGCATCCTGCGGAGGGATGCGGCGGCCGCTTCACGCGTGCGGCGCCGTCGGGCTCGCTGCCGCAGGATCGCTGCGCGAATGTGCGGGCCCACGCGGATATCGTGCGCCAGAACCGACATACACTGGAGAAGTGACAGCGTACGTCTCGGCCTTCGACCTGTTCTCGATCGGCATCGGCCCCTCGAGCTCGCACACCGTCGGCCCCCTCCGCGCGGCCGCCGCGTTCGCTGCACGCCTCGACGCGGACGGGATGCTCGACCAGGTCGACCAGGTCACCTGCACGCTCTACGGATCGCTTGGATCGACCGGGATCGGCCACGGCACCCCGGACGCCGTCATCGCGGGCCTGGCCGGCCTGCAGCCGGAGACCTGCCGCCCCGAGGATGTGCACGGCGCCTGGTCGCAGCTGCAACCGGGCGCGACGCTGCTGCTCGCCGGGCGGCGCAGCATCCCGCTCTCGAAGGACGACATCGCGTTCGAGCCGCGGACGCGCTTGCCGGGCCACCCGAACGCCCTCACCTTGCGGGCGTGGGGCCGGGATGCCGCGGGCGAGCGGTCGCCGCTGCCCCTGCTCGAAGAGACGTACTACTCGATCGGCGGCGGGTTCATCCGGCGCGACGGCGAGGAGGCCGAGCTGGCGGCGCGCAACGCGCATCCACTCCCCTACGACAGCTCGGAGGAGCTGCTCGCGATCTGCGACCGGGACGGCATCCCGATCTGCGAGGTCGCCCGGCGCAACGAGGTCGCACTCCACGGCGAGGAGGCCACGCGGGAACGGCTCGACCTGATCTGGGAGGCGATGGCCGAGTGCGTCGCACGGGGCCTGGCCGGCGACGGGACCCTCCCCGGCGGCCTGGGCGTGCGGCGGCGGGCGGCCACGATGCGGGAGCATCTGGAGTCCGTGCAGGACGACCCGGGACGCGCCACCTCGCTGGAGTGGCTGCACGCGTTCGCGCTCGCGGTCAACGAGGAGAACGCGTCCGGGGGCCGCGTCGTGACGGCGCCGACGAACGGCGCCGCGGGAATCGTCCCCGCCGTGGCGCACTACTACCTGCGGTTCGTGCCCGGCTCATCCCTCGAGGGAATCCGGCAGTACCTGCTGACGGCGACCGCGATCGGCTCGCTGTTCAAGGCCAACGCCTCCATCTCGGGAGCCGAGGGAGGCTGCCAGGCGGAGGTCGGCTCGGCGTGCGCGATGGCCGCCGGCGCGCTCTGCGCGGTGCTCGGCGGGACGCCTCGCCAGGTGGAGAACGCAGCGGAGATCGCGATGGAGCACCACCTCGGGCTCACCTGCGACCCGGTCGGCGGCCTGGTCCAGATCCCGTGCATCGAACGGAATGCGATCGCTTCGTCCACCGCCGTCTCGGCCGCGCGCCTCGCGTTGCACGGCGACGGCCGGCACCTGGTGTCGCTGGACACGGTCATCGAGACGATGCGGCAGACGGGACTCGACATGTCCACGAAGTACAAGGAGACGAGCGAGGGCGGCCTCGCGGTCAACGTCATCGAGTGCTGAGCGGCGTCCCTCCCGCGCGGTTCGTTCCGGCGCCGTGCGGCGTGAGCCGCCTCCCTCCCGCCGAGGTGCCCGTTGTCGCACGCGCGGCCGGCGTGGCGCCGGCACCAACGAGCACTTCGCGGGGACGGCGCGGCGGCACGCCGGCGCGCGGTGCGCTCCGCAGAGGTGGTCGTTGTTGCGCCGCGTGCGGCGTGAGCCGCCTCCCTCCCGCCGAGGTGCTCGTTGTTGCACACGCGGACGGCGTGTCGCCTGCACCTACGAGCACTTCGCGGGGACGCGCGCGGCGGCACGCCGGTGAGGCGGTGCGCTCCGCAGAGGTGCCCGTTGTTGCGCCGCGTGCGGCGCGAGCCGGCTTCCTCCCGCCGATGGGGGGGGGGGGGGTGGGGGGGGGGGGGGGGGCGGGGCGCCCCCCCCCCCCCCGGGGGGCGGGGGGGGGGGGGGGCCGCCCCCCCGCCCCGACACCTCCATCATCGCTCGGGACCTGGGGCATCGCGAGGAAGTCTCGTGGGT
>NZ_JBQCGZ010000136.1:0-5807 GCF_051955155.1 Leifsonia sp. | reverse complement strand
GGGGGGGGGGGGGGGGGGGGGGGGGGCGGGGGGGGTGGGGGGGGTTTGGTGGCGGCGGTTGGTTTGTGGCGGTGGTGGGGGGGGGGGTGGGGGGGGGGGGGGGGGGGGGGCGCGGGGCCCCCCCCCGCCCCGTCCGGTGTTCTGCTCAGGCGCCGTCCTGCAGGCGCCGGCCGGCGTCGGTGGCGTCGTCCTTCACGTCGCTCGCGCGATCGGCGGCCTCCGCCTTGACGGTCTCCACCGAGTCCTGGGCCGTCTCCTTGACGGCCTGCACGGCATCCTGCGCCGGCTCCTTCAGGTCCTGCGCGATCTGCTTGCCCACCTCGGCGGCTTCGTGCAGCATCGGCTGGGCGGCGTCCTTGGCCGCCTCCGCCAGCTGCTGCTCCTTCTCGCTCGCCGGGATGAGGGAGGCGGCGAGCCAGCCGACGCCGAAGGCGATCAGGCCCACCGCGAGCGGGTTGCCCTCCGCCTTCGCCACCACCCGGCGGCCGGCCTCGGCCGTGGCGTCCGCCGCGTCGCCGATCCGGTCGCCCGCCGCCTCGCCGAGCGAGCGGTGCGCGGAGTCGTCGGAGCCCATCACCCGCTCGGTCAGCGAGTGGAAGGCGCCCTTCACCTTCCTGGTCTGGCGGTGCGCGATCTTGCTCGGCGTCACCTTGTCGGCCAGCGCGTCCACATCGCCGCTCAGGTCGCGTCGAGTCGCCTCGATCTCGGCGCGGATCACATCGGGGTCGTCACTCATCGGTTCTCTCCGTTTCGTTTCAGCGTGTCCGGGATCTCCTTGACCGTCTCGACGGTCCGTGGCATCCCTTGCACGGTCTTCAGCTGCTTTCGGCCGACCAGGTAGAGGATCAGCGCGATGATCGCCCAGATCACGGCGACGATGACGCCGGACCAGGCGTTGCCCACCAGGTATCCGAGCGCCCACCAGAGGGCGATCGACAGGAAGAACACCGCCATCAGCGCCGCGTAGCCGGCGCCTCCGAGCATTCCCGCGCCCTTGCCTGCGCGGGTGGCGGTCTGCCGCAGCTCCGCCTTGGCGAGCTCCATCTCCTGGCGGATGAGGGTCGAGAGGTCGCGTGACACCTCGGCGAGCAGGTCGCCGAGCGAGGTCGTCGCCGCCCGCTCCTCCGAGGGGGTGGGTTCGTCGGTCACAGCGGGCCTCCCGCGGTGGTGCCCGGCACATCCGTGCCGCCGGCGATGGTGCCGCCGGGGACGGCGCTGCCGCCGGCCGTTCCCTCCGCAGGGGGGAAGGCGGGGGCGGGGACGCCGGTCGCGGTGGTCGGGGCGGAAGCGGTGGTGCCCCGGCCGCTCAGGTCGCTCGTGCTCGTGCTGGAGCTGCCCGCGCTGCCGGCGCTGCCGGCGCTGCCGGTTCCACCGCCGCCGCCGCTGTCGCCTCCGGACGCGAGCGCCCTGGTCAGGCGGCCGGCGAGGGCTCCGGCCACCGCGGCTGCGGCGATGAAGGTGCCCGGATTGCGCCGGGCGTACGACTTCACCTCCTGCAGCAGCGAGCCGGGGTCGCGCTCGTCCAGCCAGCCCGCGACCGCCTGCGTGCGGCGGGCCGCCTGCCCGACGAGGTCGCTCGCGACGCCCTGCGCCTCGGACGCGCTCGCCATCTGCTGCAGCTCGTCGCCGATCGAGCGGAGTCCGCTCGCCACCCGCTCCTGCTGCAGCGCGGCCTGCTCGCGCAGCTCCTGCTGGGTCTGGCGGTACAGGTCCTTCGCCTGCTCCTTCGTCTCCTGTGCGACGTTCGCGGCCTCGTCCTTCGCGACGGCGGCGACATCCTTGCCGGCGTCGACCGCGGAGTCCGCGACGCGGCCCGCCTCCTGCTTGGCGGCCTGAGCGGTGCCGCCGGCGCCCTGACCGCTGCTGCTGCCGCCGAGGCCGCCGCTGCCGCTCGTCCCGCCGCTGCTCATCCCGCCCGACGTGACGGGCTCGTCGTGGGTTTGGCGTGTGCTCTCGAAGATCGGAGTGCCTTCGGCGTCGCCATCCGAGATCGTCATGCTCCGGCTCCCTTCCGTTGGGTTTCGTTCGTGGTGACGTCCATCCAGACCCGGGAAGAGAAGCGGGCACAGCCGATTGACAGCGAGCCCGAGAGCGGGGATAAGCGGGTTAGGAGTGTGCCATCGCCTCGGTAGGCTGAAAGGAGTCCCGATCACGAGCGCGAGTGGAGTCGCCGGAATGAGTGCTGCGCGCATCCTCGCCCTGGACATCGACGGCACCCTGATCGGCTCCGACAAGCGCATCCCGGCCTTCACCGGGTCGGAGGTGCGCCGGGTCGTGGAGGAGCACGACGTCCGCGTCGTCCTGGTCACGGCACGCGGCCCGCAGTCCACCGCGATCGTCGAGGAGCAGCTGGGCGTCGCCGCCTCCTACTGCACCTTCGGCGGCGCGCTGGTCTGGGCGCGGGAGCCGGACGGCGCGTTCACCGAGCTGGCGGAGACGCCGCTGGAGGCGGGTTTCGTGCGCGAGGCGCTCGCCATCGGTGCAGGGCACGACGTGCACGCCGGGGTCTACACGCGCGACGAATGGCGCGTGAACCGGCTCGACTACTGGGGCCTGCGCGAGGCGCGGAACACCGCGGTCTGGCCGGACGCGATCGACGCCGCGCTGACCGCCCCGGCGGGAGCCGACGTGTTCAAGGTGATGTTCCGCGGCGAGGCGGACGAGCTGACCGCCCTGGAGGTGCGGCTGCGGGCGATCGCATCCGGGGTCTTCGTGCACCGGGTGCGGAACGTGATCGAGCTCGTCCCCGCGTCCGCGGTGAAGCTTCCCGCGCTGCGGATCCTGCTCGGTCATCTCGGCGCGGACCTGGCGGAGGTCATCGCGTTCGGCGACACCCTCTCCGACCTGGAGCTGCTCGAGAACGTGGGGACCGGCGTGCTGATGGGCAACGCGGCGCCCGAGCTCGGCGCCGCCGCGCACGTGGCGAGGACGCTGAGCAACGACGAGGACGGCATCGGCGTGATGCTGCGCGCGCACTTCCCGACCGCGCGCCCGTTCCGCCCCTAGTCCCGTGCCCGTCGCGGGCGTTCTCACGCGGGGCGCCCCGGCGTACAATCGGTCCACCGCGAGGGGAGGTCGGGATGGGCTGGTTCGGCGCCCGGCGCGCTCAGCCGCGGCCGGAGGCGGTGCTGCGCGAGGACGATGCGCTCGGCAGGATCGGCCTGCTCGCCGTGCTCGAGGAGGCGGTCGCGCACCTGGACCGCGCGGAGGACCTCCTCGAACGCTGCTCCCGCGGCGCGCCACTGCGCGCCTCGGACGCGCGCACCGGGCTGGCGCTGCGCGTCTCGTTCACGCAGCTCTCGCGCTGGATCGAGACGATGCCGTGCCCGGACGACCAGCTGCTGCTGCGCGATCAGGCGGCCTGCCTGCTGCGCTACTACCTGCTCATGGTGGCGACGGCGCTGGACGCGGCCTTCGTCCCCGCCGGCGGCCGGCACATCGCGATCCGGGCGCGCGGGCCGGAGCACGGGACCCCCGCGATGAGCCTGGTCGCGCTGCGCGACGAGCTGCGCGATTCCGCCGCCTGAGGCGCACGCCGGATCAGCGCTGCAGCCCGCCTCCCGAGTGCACGGGCACGCCGTTCAGCGAGTCGACGACGGTCGCCGTCCCGAAGCCGATCAGCGCCGCGGCGATCACCGCGAGCAGGATGGAGACCGTGACGGCCTGACGTCGACTCATGTTCCCCCCGGATGAGCAGGCCCGCCCCGCGCGACGCCCTGGGAAACACTAACGCCTCGGCGACCCTCCGGCGCTATCGATCGCCGTCCGTGTCACGCCCGCAGGAACTCCAGCAGGTGGACGGCGAGCGGAGCGGCCTGGACGTCGTGCGTCTGGCCGTCCACCAGGGCGTAGTGCCCATCCGGCGCCGCCTCGGCGAGCCGTTCCGCGCCGAAGCGCAGGAACTCCGGGCTCGCCCCGCCGGCGAGGGCCAGCAGCGGGACGGCGAGCGCCCCGGCCCGCTCGACGGGGACCCTGCTGTCGCCGAGGGCCGCATCGTCGTAGCCGAGCGTCGGCGCGATGGCCAGAGACTGCTCCCAGCCGGGCGAGCGGCGCATCCCCTCGATGCCGGCGTCCGGGACGCCGACGCGGCGCAGGAACAGCTCGACCGCCGTCGCGCGGTCGCCCTCGGCCAGCGCCGCGGAGAGCGCCGCCGTGTACGCCGCCGCGGCGGGGATGGCGGGCTCCGGCATGAACGGCGGCTCGTACACCGCGATCTTCGCGACCCGCTCGGGACCGAGCGCCGTCGCCGCCGCGAGCGCGAGCGCGCCGCCGGAGGACATCCCGAACAGCGTCGCACGCCCGCCTGCCGCCTCCACCAGTGCCGCGATGTCCTCGACCTCGCGGTCGACCGCGAACGGGGCCGTGTCCGTGCTCGCGCCGCGCCCGCGCCGGTCGTAGAGGACGACGCGCGCCTCGCTGGAGAGCGCCTCGGCGATCGGCCGCATCGGTCCGGCATCGCGGAAGCACATGGCACCGTCGACGAGGACGATCGCGGGGGCGTCCTGCGGCCCGAGGATCTCGTAGGCGATCGCGGTGCCGTCAGGGGAGGTGAGGGAGGTCATGGTCGCGTTCCTTCGCGTCGAGGGTGGGAGTCGTCCAGGTGGTCGTGCAGGAGGTCGAGTGCGGCGGAGAAGCCCTCCGCGACGCCCGCGCGGAACGCTCGATCGCGGTCGAGGTCGTCCAGCCAGCGCAGCACGGCGCGGAACCGTGCGCCGGGCCCGTCCGGGCGGAGCGTGATCGTTCCGAACGCGCCGGGCCGCTCGTCGGTGACGTCGCCCTCCGAGGTGGAGGAGCGCTCCAGGTAGGTCAGGCGTTCGGGCGGGACGACCTCCTGGTAGACGGCCCTCGCCCACACCTCGCGGCCGGTTCGGACGCTGCGCAGACAGTAGTGCCAGACACCGCCGGGACGCACGTCCGCGGTGCAGTGGACGACCGGATGGCCGGGAGGCCCCCACCAGCGCATCAGCTCGTCCGGCTCGGTGAGCGCGCGCCAGAGGCGCTCGGGGGAGGCGGCGAACGCGCGCTCGAGCGTGAGCGTCCTGCCGTCCCTGGTCACGGTCGTTGCGCCGGTCACGCGGACGCTCCGCTCTCGTCGGCGAGCAGCGCATCCAGCCGGTCGAGACTGCCCGTCCACAGGTCGGTGTAGTCGATCAGCCACGCCTGCAGCCGCTGAAACGCGGCGACCTCGAGCCGGCAGCGGCGCCACTGCGCCTCGCGGTGCCGGGAGATCAGCCCGGCGTTCTCCAGGACGGTCAGGTGCTTGGAGACGGCGGGCATCCCGGCGCCGATGCTCTCGGCCAGCTCGCCGACCGTCGCATCGCCCGCGCGCAGCTCGGCGACGATCCGCCGCCGGACGGGGTCCGCGAGCGCGCCGAACACCGCGCCGATGTCCGCGACTGTACTTTCCATATGAGGAAAATACGCCCGGACGATGCGCGGCCGCAAGGGGCCGGAGGGATCCGGCTCAGCGGCCGCGGCGCCTGCGCAGCCCGAAGCCGATCAGCACGCCGCCTCCGATGGCCACCAGCACGCCGATCCCGCGCACCAGCCACTGCACGTCGCCGGTCGCGGCGTCGACCAGGAGCGGGCCGGCCAGGCCGATCACCACGAGCGCGATGCCCACGATGAAGAACCACGGAGACCCGTTCGTGCGCTCGACCATGCTCCGAGCCTACGGGACGCCCCCGGCACACGAGTACGCAGAAAGTGCCCCGGAAACCGCCGAGTACGCAGATTCTCTGCGTACTCGGCGGGTGGGGGCGGGTGGGGGCGGGTGGGGTCCGGGGAGGGTCAGGGGCGGGCGTAGG
>NZ_JBQCGZ010000135.1:0-18210 GCF_051955155.1 Leifsonia sp. | reverse complement strand
GCGCGCGGGCGCCCCACGCCGCCACGTGGTGGGTGAGGCGGCATGTCGCGACCGTTCGGCGCCTCGCCATGTGGCCGGACGCCCCGCCGTCCGGGACTGGGGGTCGCGAGCGGTCGCGACGTGCCGTCACGTGGTGGGCGAGGCGGCGTGTCGCGACCATTCGGCGGCCGGCGGTCAGCGCGGACACGCGCGGGAGGCGCGCCGCGGCACCGATAACATGGGACGGTGCCTACTCGCCTGACCAACTATTTCCTCCGCACCCTTCGTGAAGACCCCGCCGACGCCGAGGTCGCCAGCCACAAGCTGCTGATCCGCGCCGGCTACATCCGACCGCAGGCGGCCGGCATCTTCGCCTGGCTGCCGCTGGGGCTCCGGGTCAAGGCGAAGATCGAGGCGATCATCCGCGAGGAGATGGCGGCGGCCGGCGCCCTGGAGGTGCACTTCCCCGCCCTGATGCCGCGCGAGGCGTACGAGGCGACGGGTCGCTGGGAGGAGTACGGCGACCTGCTCTTCCGTCTCAAGGACCGCAAGGGCGGCGACTACCTGCTCGCGCCGACGCACGAGGAGGCCTTCACGCTGCTGGTGAAGGACCTGTACTCGTCGTACAAGGAGCTGCCCCTGGCGATCTACCAGATCCAGGACAAGTACCGCGACGAGGCCCGCCCGCGCGCCGGCCTGCTGCGCGGCCGCGAGTTCACCATGAAGGACGCGTACTCGTTCGACGCGACGGACGCCGGGCTGGAGGCCAGCTACCAGGCACAGCGCGACGCCTACGAGCGCATCTTCACGCGCCTCGGGCTCGACTACGTCATCGTGCAGGCGGACGCCGGCGCGATGGGCGGCTCGCGCAGCGAGGAGTTCCTGCACCCCACCCCGGTCGGCGAGGACACCTTCGTGCGCTCGGCCGGCGGCTACGCGGCGAACGTGGAGGCCTTCACCACCGAGGCGCCGCCCACCCGCGGCTACGAGAAGCTGACGCCGCAGGAGGTGCTCGACACCCCGAACACGCCCACCATCCAGACGCTCGTCGACGTCGCCAACGAGAAGCACCCGCGGCCGGACGGCCGCGCGTGGACGGCGGCGGACACCCTCAAGAACGTCGTCCTGGCGCTCACCCACCTGGACGGCTCGCGCGAGCTCGTCGTCGTCGGCCTGCCCGGCGACCGCGAGGTGGACCTCAAGCGCGCCGAGGTGGCGTTCGCGCCCGCCGAGGTGGAGGCCGCCGCAGACGAGGACTTCGCGAAGCACCCCGGGCTGGTCAAGGGCTACATCGGCCCGTGGTCGGCCGAGGGCGCCGTGCTCGGCGAGGAGGCGTCCACCGGCATCCGCTACCTGGTCGACCCGCGCGTCGTCGACGGCTCGGGATGGATCACCGGTGCCAACATCGCCGGCAAGCACGTCTTCGGGCTGGTCGCCGGCCGCGACTTCGGCTGGGACGGTGTCGTCGAGGTGGCCGAGGTGAAGCCGGGCGACCCCGCGCCGGACGGCTCCGGCCCCGTCGAGCTCGCGCGCGGCATGGAGATCGGTCACGTCTTCCAGCTCGGCCGCAAGTACGCGGAGGCGCTCGGCCTGAAGGTGCTCGACGAGAACGGCAAGCTGGTCACCGTCACAATGGGCTCCTACGGCATCGGCGTCACGCGCATCCTGGCGATCATCGCCGAGGAGAACAACGACGAGAAGGGCCTGGCCTGGCCGGAGTCCGTGGCGCCGTTCGACGTGCACGTCGTCGCCACCGGCCGCGACCAGCTCGCCTTCGACGTCGCGGAGCGCGCCGTGGCGGAGCTCGAGTCCGCCGGGCTCGACGTGCTGTTCGACGACCGCCCCAAGGTCTCGCCCGGCGTGAAGTTCGGCGACGCCGAGCTGATCGGCGTGCCGCGCATCCTGGTCGTCGGCCGCGGCGCGGCGGACGGCGAGGTGGAGCTGTGGAACCGTCGCACCGGAGACCGGCGCACGCTGCCGCTCGCGGAGGCGGTCGCCGAGCTCACCGCCTGAGCGGTCCCGCACGACAGCATCCGGCACCGGCGTCCGAGCGATCAGGCGCCGGTGTCGTCGTCTCCGGTGATCTCCGAGTGGATGCGGCGCAGGTCCTCCATGAGCGAGCCGAGCAGCACCCAGTGCCGCGGGTTCGGCGTGGAGATCACGAGCGGTGCCGTCAGCACCGGGATTCCGGCCGTCTCCGTGTCCGGCTCCGCGACGGGCGCGTCCGGGTCCCTGCTCAGCAGCCGCAGGTCGTGCGCGGCGCGGCGCAGCTCCTCGGCGATCGCACTGAGCGTCGGCTCGTCGACGAGGCTGTCGTCGTAGTGGTCGTGGAACGCGCGCGTCATGCCCAGTGCCCGCGTGATGAGCGGTTTCAGCCGCGCGAACAGGTCGACGTCGTGCTGCAGGACGGCGCGGTGCCGCGACTGGCGAGGGTTCAGGGTCAGGCTCTCGTCGGCGGCGGTGATCGCGGCCTCCGCCTTCTTCTCCATCGGCCGCAGCAGCCGCGCCTCGATCAGCAGCGCATCCCGCTCGCCGGGCGTCTGCGGGCAGACGAGCGCCTGGGCGAGCCGGTCCAGGGTCGCCGCGATCTCCCTGCCGAGGCCGAGGACCGCCGTCCGGGCGGGACCGGTGAGCACCGGTGGGACCACGACGATGTTGATGACGACGCCGATCGCGGCGCCGAGGACGGTCTCCACGATCCGCGCGAACGCGTACTCGGGGTTGGAGGCGCCGATCGAGAGGACGAGCATCGCCGTGATCGGCACCTGGTTGGCCGTTCCCGGGGTCAGCTTGAGCGCCCAAGCGACGAGGAGCGACAGGACGACGGCGACCAGCACGATCCAGCTGTTGGTCCCGAAGGCCAGGCCGATCACGTAGGCGACGACGACGCCGACGATCACGCCGAGGGACCGCTCGATCGCCCGGCCGACGGACTGGTTCACGCTCGGCTGCACGACGAGCAGCGCCGCGATGGTGGCGAAGACGGGCAGTTCGCCCGGCACGAGCAGGCCGGCGACGATCCAGGCCAGGATCATCGCGGCGGCGGTCTTGGCCACCTGCAGGAACGGCACCCTGGTCGTCGCCCGGATGTTCGCCGGCAGCGGGATCTTGACCGGGAACTTGGAAGCCACGTTCTCCAGGGTAGTCGGCATGCACGCCCGGCCGGGTCAGCCGGCGAAGCGGCGGTAGGCCCGCACGCTGCGCGCGAGCGCGGCCTGCTGGCCGGCGCCGAGCGGCTGGAACGGGCGGATCTCCGGTTCCGCCTTCGCCCCGCCGTAGCGCCACGTGCCGACGACGCGGCCGCGCGCCACGATCACCGGCTGGAAGATGCCGTTGCCGCCGGGCACGATCGCCTCGGCGTGCTCGTCGTCGAGCACGGGGGAGCGGTCCTGGTAGCCGAGCAGGTACTCGTCGAAGCCGGGCAGCAGGTGCACCGCGTCGCGCTCCGAGCGGCGCTCGGGGCGCTCGCCCGCGCGGTCCGCGAGCTCGCGCGTGACGAGGTACGTCGTCCCGTCCACCTCGAGGCCGGTCACAGCGTCGCCCAGCACCGCGAGCCCGCGCTTGGCGCCGGCGACGGTGCCCTTCGTCCACCAGACGAAGTCCTTCAGGGTCGCCGGCCCGTGCCCGGTCAGGTAGCGCAGCAGGAAGGCGGCGTGCGCCTCGTCCGGCTCGAGCGTCCGCTGCGCCGGCGCCCACTCGTCCAGCAGCACCAGCGCCTGCTGCGTGCGCAGTGTCGGACCCCAGCAGACGACGCCGGTCTGCGCCAGGTAGTAGATCAGGTGGTAGCCGCGCTGGCCGGCGGTCGCGATGCCGTTGTCCTCCCAGAGCGTCATCAGCTCCGCACGGCCGATCCTGCCGCCTCCGGTGAGCTCGCCGACCAGGATGTCGCGCGCGCGGCCCAGGTCGGCATCCTCGATCTCCAGCTGCTGGTGCCGGCGCGCGAGCCCCGCGACCATGCGCTCGGTGGTGACGGACAGCATCCAGCGGAGGTCCTCCGGCGGCACGAAGTGCAGCGTCCCGCGCATCGGCCAGGAGCGGACGATCCGGCCGGCGTCGAGGTCGGCGCGCACGTCGGAGCGCGTCGCCCCGTCCGTGCGCAGGCCGAGCGCCCAGGACGCCGCCCCGAAGTCCTGCGCCTGCACCGCGAGCAGCCGCCGGACGACGTCCGCCGGCCTCGCCTCCCGCTCGCCGTCGACCGCCTGCGCCAGGCGGCGCATCCGGAGCAGGTCGGCGCGGGAGGCGGTCATCTCAGGGCAGCAGTCCGATCTCGGTGAGCTGCTCGCTGAGGCCGGCGCCGTCCGGCGCGTACACCCACGGGACGCCGGAGAGTTCGCTGTGCTTCTCCGCCTTCGAGCGGCCGCCCGCGAGCACCGCCTCGCCGCTGGAGAGCTGCCGGATGGCGACGGCGGCCACGTTGTCCGGGTGCGCCGTCGTGAACTCGCCGTAGAGCTGTTCGTCGTGCTGGCCGTCGTCGCCGATCAGCAGCCACTTCAGGCCGGGGAACTCCTCGGCGAGCCGGGCCAGGCTGGTCTGCTTGTGCTCGCGCCCGCTGCGGAACAGCCGGTCGTGCGTCGGCCCCCAGTCGGTCAGCAGGAGCGGACCGGCGGGGAGCAGGTTGCGCGAGAGGAAGCGCGTCAGCGTCGGCGCGACGTTCCAGGCGCCCGTTGAGAGGTAGATGACGGGTGCACCGGGGTGCGCGGCGGCGAGGCGCTCCAGCAGCACGGCCATCCCGGGCGTGGGGACGCGCGCGTGCTCGTCGAGGACGAAGGTGTTCCACGCCGCGAGCAGCGGCCGGGGGAGCGCGGTCACCATGACCGTGTCGTCGACGTCGGAGACGACGCCGAAGGTGGCCTTCGGGTCCACGACGTACACGGGCGCCTCGAAGACGCGCGTCGACTCCGGGGTGGACAGCCGCGCGGTGTGCCAGCCGGGTGCCAGCTGTGCGGGGACGACGGTGTCGATGACGCCGCCGCGGTCCGGCATCACCTCGTGCGTCTCGCCCTCGATCTCGATCGTGACCGGGACGTCCGCGACGGGGACCGAGATGAACGAACGCCAGCCGCGGATGGACTCCTCGCGCCTGCGGTGCTTGCGCTCCGCCCTGCTGCCGGGCTTCGGCTCGCGCACCAGGAGCACACGGCCGAGGATCCGCACCCAGGTGGGCGATCCGTAGCCGGTGTACGGCACGACGGTCGCGAGGAATCCGCGCTTGCGCGCCCGGCGCGCGCGGAACTCGTGGAACGCATCCTCGATGCGGGCGGCGCGGTGCATGATCGGCTCGACACTCGCGGCGCGCTTGGCTGGGGTAGCGGTCATAGAGGTTCCAGTTTCTCATGCGGTGAACGATCGCTTTCCCGCGTCCCCCAGATCTGGGGGCGCTTTCTGCGGCGCGTCGCAGGTTTTTCCCGAGCAAAGGTGAGGTTTCCCCGAATATGATCCGTTGTGTGCGACGACACCGCCGTCGCCGGGCTGGGGGCCCGCAGACGTATCGTGGACGACAGAAAGAAGGAGTCACCCTCGTGCCCATCAATGACCTCGTGGCCGGCCAGAACACCATCGGAGCGCCACTCGTGCGCACGGAGCCCATCCAGGAGCGCAGCGCGGCGCGGATCGACGCGCTGCTGGACGCGGCGGCGGAGGTGGTCGACGAGATCGGCTTCGACCGGCTGACGACCGCCATGGTCGCCGAACGCGCCGGCGCGTCGATCGGGACGGTCTACCGCTACTTCCCCGACCGCATCGTGCTGCTCCAGGGCCTGCGCGACCGCGCCGTCCTGCGCTACCGGCACTCGGTGGTCGCCGCCATCCACGCGCAGAGCCCCGCGCACTGGTGGAACGCCGTCGAGTGCGCGATCGACGCGTTCGTTGGGATGTTCCGCACCGAGCCCGGCTTCCGCATCATCCGCTTCACCGACGCCGAGCGCGCGGGAACCGCGGAGGAGGAGGTCTCGCAGGACGTCTCGTTCGCGACGCAGTTCGCCGAGATCCTCGCCGACGAGTACGGCCTGCCGGCCGGCGACGACCTGGCGTTCCGCCTCGAGGTCGTCGTGGAGATGATGGATGCGCTGATCAACCGCGCTTTCGTCGTCGACCCGGCCGGCGACGAGCGCTACATCGCCGAGGCACGCACCGTCGCGCGCGAGTACCTCGAGAGGCGCTACGACAGCGGGAGGTGAGCGCCGCGGCGGGAATGTCGGTGGCACGTGGCAGGTTGTCGACATGGCACGACCCCGCCACAATTCGACTCAATGCGTTGAATATTCGGCCGAACGCTGTTTGGGTGGAGGGGATGTCCCCGATTCATTCCGCGACGGAGAGTTGAGACCCTTTTGATCGAGTTCCGCTCGGTGACGAAGCGGTTCCCTGACGGGACCGTTGCGGTCGACGACTTCTCGCTCGTCATCCCGTCCCGCAAGATCACGGTGCTGGTCGGCTCCTCCGGGAGCGGCAAGACCACCATCCTGCGCATGATCAACCGCATGGTCGACCCGACCAGCGGCACGGTCGAGATCGACGGCGAGGACGTGCAGTCGCTGAAGCCGGTGCACCTGCGCCGGAGCATCGGCTACGTCATGCAGAACTCGGGGCTGCTCCCGCACCGCAAGGTCGTCGACAACATCGCAACCGTCCCGCTCTTGCGCGGCGAGAAGCGCAGGAGCGCGCGCGCGAAGGCGCTGGAGCTGATGGACACGGTCGGGCTCGAGCGCTCGCTGGCGGACAAGTACCCCGCTCAGCTCTCGGGCGGCCAGCAGCAGCGCGTCGGGGTCGCCCGCGGGCTCGCGGTCGACCCGAACATCCTGCTGATGGACGAGCCCTTCGGCGCCGTCGACCCGATCGTGCGCGACGACCTGCAGAACGAGCTGCTGCGGCTGCAGCGCGAGCTCGACAAGACCGTGGTGTTCGTCACGCACGACATCGACGAGGCGTTCCGGCTCGGCGACCAGGTGGTGATCTTCCGGAAGGGCGGCATCGTCGCCCAGAAGGGCACGCCCGCCGAGATCCTCGCCTCGCCCGCCGACGAGTTCGTCGCCACGTTCGTAGGTGCGGACCGCGGCAAGCGCGCGCTGCACATCGAACAGACCCCGACCGGGTCCGTGCTCGTCGACAGCGACGGGCGCACCGCCGGCGTGCTCAGCGCCGGGGATTCCGAAGCAAAGGCCGCGACCGTCCCGGTCGCGGGTGCTGCGGCGCAGGGTGAGGACCCGACGTGAGCTTCTTGTGGTCGAACCTCGGCCAGGTCTGGAATCTCACGGTCTCCCACGTGTGGTTGAGCGCCATCCCGATCGTCGTCGGGTTCCTGGTGTCGCTCCCGATCGGGTGGGTGGCGAACCGGTACCGGCTCAGCCGGCCGGTGCTGCTGACGCTCGGCGGCATCCTCTACGCGATCCCGTCGCTGCCGCTGTTCTTCGCGATGCCGGCGCTGATCGGCACGAAGATCCTCGACCCGGCGAACGTCGTCGTCGCGCTCAGCATCTACGCGGTCGCCCTGATGGTCCGCACGACCGCGGACGCGCTCGCGTCGGTGCCAGGTGACGTCGTGCAGTCCGCGACGGCGGTCGGCTTCTCCGGCTGGCGCCGGTTCTGGTCGGTGGAGCTGCCGCTCGCCGGGCCGGTTCTGCTCGCGGGCCTGCGCGTGGTGTCGGTCTCGACCGTGAGCCTGGTGAGCGTCGGCGCGCTGCTCGGCGTGCCCAACCTCGGTCAGCTGTTCACGGACGGCCTCAATCGGTACTACCCGGAGGAGGTCGTGGTCGGCATCGTCATGATCATGATCGTGGCCCTGGTCTTCGACCTGGTGCTGGTGCTGCTCGGCCGCCTGCTGCTGCCGTGGTCGCGGCTCGACAAGCGAAGCGGCCGGCTCGGCCGCAGCGCGGCGATGAAGGCGGTGACCGGCGCATGACCGATTTCGTCGCCGCCTTCGGCTGGCTGGTCGACCCGGTGAACTGGGCCGGCCCCGGCGGCATCCCGGCGCGCACGGGGGACCACATCGTCTACTCGCTGCTCACGCTGATCCTGGCCGGCGTGATCGCACTGCCGATCGGCTTCGCGATCGGCCACACCGGCCGGCTCCGCGGACTCGCGATCGGCGTCTCCGGAGCGCTCCGCGCGCTGCCGACGCTGGGCCTGGTCGTCTATCTCGCGCTCATCACCGCGAACATCTCGATCGTGCCGCCGCTGATCGCGCTCACCATCCTGGCGATCCCGCCGCTGCTCGCGGGCGCGTACTCCGGGCTGGAGTCCGTCGACCGCCGGACCATCGACGCGGCCCGCGCGGTCGGCATGACCGAGTGGCAGATCTTCACGAAGGTCGAACTGCCGCTGTCGCTGCCGCTCGTGATCGGCGGCATGCGCTCCGGCGCTCTGCAGGTGATCGCGACCTGGACGGTCGCGGCGATCCTGCCCGTCGGCGGTCTCGGCCGCTTCCTGTTCGACGGCCTGGCCGTCCAGAACTACCCGGAGATGCTGGGCGGCTCGATCATCGTCGTCGTGCTAGCCCTCGTCGTCGACGGCCTGTTCGCGCTCACCCAGAAGCTCGTCGTCCCGCGTGGGGTCCTCGCGGGACGTGTCGCGGGCGAGGCGAAGGCGAAGGACCCGTGGCGCGCCTTCGGGATCACCGTCCCCGGGCGTCAACCGCTTCCCTGACCCGCTCACGAACCTGCACCGATCCCATCGCACCGTCGAAAGAGAGAGAATCACATGTTCGCATCCACCAAGAGCCGGCTCGTCGCCGGCGTGCTCGCGGCGGGGGCGCTGCTCGCCCTCAGCGCCTGCTCGTCGGGCGGAGGCGCCTTCAGCTCCGACAGCCCCACCTCCGCGTCCGGCGGCAGCAGCAGCGTCACGATCGGCTCCGCCGCGTTCGGCGAGTCCGAGATCCTCATGCAGATCTACGGCCAGGCCCTGGCCGCAAACGGCGTGACGGTCAACTACAAGCCGAGCATCGGCCAGCGCGACGTCTACCTGAAGGCGCTGCAGGACGGCTCGATCGACCTGATCCCCGAGTACTCGGGCAACCTGCTGCAGTTCTACGACAAGAACAGCACCGCGTCCTCGAGCGACGACGTCTACGCCGCGCTCAACGACGCGCTGCCCAAGGGCTTCGAGGTCCTCGACCAGTCCAAGGCGCAGGACGCCGACTCCTACAACGTCACCAAGGAGTTCTCCGACAAGTACAAGGTCACCAGCCTCGAGGACCTGAAGAACGTCACCGTGCCGCTCACGGTCGGCGCGAACCCCGAGTTCGCGACGCGTCCGTACGGCATCCCCGGCCTCAAGTCGGCGTACGGCGTGACGGCCACGCTCAAGCCGATCAGCGACTCGGGTGGTCCGCTGACCGTCGCCGCGCTCAAGAACGGCGACGTGCAGCTGGCGGACATCTACACCACCACCCCGGCCATCAAGGACAACGGCTTCGTCGTCCTCAGGGACCCGAAGAACCTGATCGCCGCGCAGAACATCCTGCCGCTGATCAACAGCTCGAAGGCGTCCGCGAAGGTTAAGGAGGTGCTGAACAAGGTCTCGGCCGAGCTCACCACCGACGACCTGATCACCATGAACGGCGAGAACCAGGGCTCCAGCAAGACCCAGCCCGACGTGATCGCCAAGGAGTGGCTGAAGGATCACCCCATCAGGTAGGCACCACGTCGGCGCGGCTCAGTCCGCGTCGGGAAGCGGCGGCTCGGGCGACCGGGCCGCCGTTTCCATGTGCGCGGCCTCGCGCCTCCCGAGCAGCTTCTTGACGAGGAAGACGACGAGCACGAAGGCCGCGATGATCGCGACGAACACGTAGCCCGCCCCGTGCAGCTCCTGCGAGAGCTCCCGGTAGCTGCCGGCGGCGAGCGAGCCGACGGTGACGTACGCGAGCGCCCAGAGCACGCACGCGGGCGCCGTCCAGGCCATGAACGTCCGGTACCGCATCGGGCTCATCCCGACCGTCAGCGGGATGAGGGAGTGCAGCACCGGCAGGAACCGGGACAGGAAGACCGCGATGCCGCCGCGGCGCGCGAGGTACGCCTCCGCCTTGTCGAAGTTCCTGGGGCCGAGCCTGCGGCCGAGCCTGCTCGCGCGGATGCGCGGACCGAACCAGCGCCCGAGCCCGAAGCCGATCGACTCGCCGCACAGCGCACCGACCACGACGGCGACGACCAGCGCCACGTACTCGACGGGGCCGCCGACCGCGGTGCTCGCCACCAGCACGACGGTGTCGCCGGGGACGATGAGACCGATCAGGATCGAGGTCTCCAGCAGGATGCCGACCCCGGCGAGCAGCGTGCGCAGCACCGGGTCCACCGACTGCACGATGGCGAGGATCCAGGTGAGCGCCTCGTTCACGCGGGCGTCGTCCTGATCAGAGCGCGGAACGCGTCGATGGCGGTGGCCATGTCCGCGGTCTCGTCCAGCATCCACTGCACCTGCATCCCGTCGGCCACCGCGACGGTGAGCCGGGCGAGGACGCGGGGGTCGGCGTCGGCGCGGACGCGACCGGCCTGCTGCTCGGCGCGGATGTGCTGCTCGAGACCGCCGACGATGGTCGCGTAGCGGTCGACGAAGTAGGCGTGGCCGGGATGGTCGGGGTCCGCCGCCTCGGCCGAGATGGTCGCGTAGAGCTGCACGAGCCCCGGCACCTGCGCGTTGTGGCGGACGATGCCGGCGAGGCCGTCGAAGGCGTCCGTCCAATCGGTCTGCAGGCCGGCGCCGCCCGAGTCCACCTCGTCGCGTTTGCGCAGCACCTCGGCGAACAGCTCCTCCTTGGACGAGAAGTGGTGAAGCAGACCGGCCTGGCTGAGCCCGACGGACTCGGCGATCTCGCGCAGCGACGCCTTGCGGTAGCCCTTCTCGGCGAAGACCTCGAGGGCGCGCGCGAGGATCTCCTCACGCTTGGCGATCCCCTTGGCGTACCCTCTCCTGGCCGTCATCCCTCCAGGCTAGTGGCCCGTCGCTGGTCAGCTGGTGAGAACCAGCACCGGGGGCACGATCACGAGCAGCACGCTCGCGGTCACGACGAGCGCGCGGAGCGCCGGCCCGACCGTGCGGTGGCCGGTGGTCAGGCGCTCCTCGCGCGCGAGGAGGGCGCTGCGCCGCTGCTCGGGAGTGCGCGGGTCCTTCGGGGCACCGAGCGCCGTGCCGGCGCCGCCGGTCTCGTCCACGATGCGGATCGCGTCGGCCAGCACCGCGTCGCCGGAGCTGCGTCGCGCCGTGTCGTCGGCGAGCATCTCCACGAGCAGCGCGACCGCGTCCTGCGCACGGGTGGCGATCGGGAACCAGGGCAGCGCGCGCTTCCAGGAGCGGAACGCGTCCAGCAGCAGGTGGTGCTTCTGGCGGAGGTGCGCGCGTTCGTGCGCGACCACCGCATCCAGCTGGTCCGGGCTGAGCAGGGCGATCATGCCCTCGGAGAGCACCGTCACGCTGCGCGCGCCGGGCAGGCAGTACGCGGCGGGCGCGGGGTGGTCGATGACCCGCGTGCTCGGGGCGTCCGGCAGCGGGGAGCTGAGCAGGCCGAGCAGTTCCATGTGCCGGTGTCGCTGCCGCCTGCTGCGCACCGAGGTGAGCGCGAGGTTCAGGACGAGGTGGGCGGCGAGCAGCACCGCCGCGCTGAGGGCGAAGGTGTGCAGCAGCGTCACCCCGGCCGGCAGCGGTCCTTGGAACAGGTGGGCGGCCGCGTTGCCGATCCTGCTCCACAGGTCGTCGCCGAACGGCTCGAGCCCGGCGAGCAGCAGCGAGCCGATCATCGAGATGCCCCCGGCGAGCGCGATGGACTGCCAGAGCCCGAGCGCGAGCACGGGAGCGGCCGCCGGCCACTTCGCGCGCGCGAGCAGCAGCGGCACCGGCCACGCCAGGGCCAGTGCGAGCGCGCCGAGCAGGAGCGCGGTCGAGTCGACCGGCATCGAGGTCAGCTGCGGGCGTCGAGGAGGCGACGGAGCATCTGCGCCTCGGACTCGTCGACGGAGCCGACGAAGTAGGCCAGCGCCTCGGTGCGGTCGGTGGAGGAGGCGAGCACCTCGCGCATCAGCTCGGCGACGTGGCCGGCGCGGCTGAGGCTCGCGGTGTACAGGTGCGGGCGGGCGTCCCGGTCGCGCTCGACGAAGCCCTTCTGCTCCAGGCGGGACAGCACGGTGAGCACGGTCGTGAGCGCCGGGGTCTTGTCGCCCTTGCGCTGCGCCGCTAGCTTGTCGCGTAGCTCGTTGGCGGTGATCGGGGTCTCGCCCGTCCAGAGGACGTCCATGACCGCCTTTTCCAGGTCTCCGAGATTCGCCACGGATCAAGAGTAACGCGCCGAGGCTGAGAATGTTCTACACTCTGTAGAAGTCGGGAGTTCTACAGAGCGTAGAACAGCGACCGAGAGGGTTGGCATCCGTGAACGAAATCCTGGATCCGCTGCTGCTGGCGCGGTGGCAATTCGGCCTCACCACGATCTATCACTTCCTGTTCGTGCCCATCACCATCGGCACGGTCACCATCGTCGCGCTGTTCCAGACGGCCTGGTACCGAACGGGGAAGGTGCACTACCTGCAGCTGACGCACTTCTTCGGGAAGATCTTCCTCATCAACTTCGCGATGGGCGTCGTCACCGGCATCGTGCAGGAGTTCCAGTTCGGCATGAACTGGTCCAACTACTCGCGGTTCGTCGGCGACATCTTCGGCGCTCCGCTCGCGCTCGAGGGCCTGCTGGCGTTCTTCCTCGAGGCGACGTTCATCGGCCTGTGGATCTTCGGCTGGGACAAGCTCCCGCGCGGGCTGCACCTCGCGACCATCTGGATCACCGCCGCCGGCACCATCCTGTCGGCGTACTTCATCCTCGCCGCGAACGCGTTCATGCAGAACCCGGTCGGCTTCACGCTGAACGGCGAGCGCGGCCGCGCCGAGCTGACCGACATCTGGGCGGTGCTGACGAACAAGGTCGCCCTCGCCGCCTTCCCGCACACCATCTTCGGCGCGTTCATGGTCTCGGCCGGTCTGGTCATCGCCGTCGCCGCCTGGCACCTGTCGCGCTCGCAGCACCTGGACACCATGCGCCCCGCGCTCAAGGCCGGACTCTGGACGATGATCATCGCGGGAGCAGGCTCGGTGCTCAGCGGCGACCAGCTGGGCCTCGCGATGGTCCAGACCCAGCCCATGAAGATGGCTGCCGCCGAGGCGATGTACAACACCTCGACCGGCGCGGACGCGTCCTTCTCGATCTTCACGCTCGGCACGCCGGACGGTGTGCACGAGCTGTTCTCGATCCGCATCCCGTACCTGCTGTCGTTCCTGTCGACGCACACGCTGAACGGGACCGTGGAGGGCATCAACGACCTGCAGGCGCAGTACGTGCAGCTCTACGGCCCCGGCGACTACACACCGATCATCTGGGTCACCTACTGGTCGTTCCGCTGGATGATCGGGCTCGGCATGCTGCACATCCTGGTCGCCGTCGTCGGTCTCTGGCTGACGCGCAAGGGCCGGATGCCGCAGAAGCGCTGGGTGTGGAAGGTGGCGATCTGGTCGATGCCGCTCTCGCTCGCGGCGATGATCGTCGGCTGGATCTTCACCGAGATGGGCCGCCAGCCGTGGATCGTCTTCAGCCTGATGAAGACGGCGGACGGGGTCTCGCCGGGGACGACGGGACTGGAGGTGCTGATCTCGCTGCTGGCCTTCACGGCGGTGTACGGCGCCCTCGCCGTCGTCGAGTTCAAGCTCATCAAGCGTGCCGCCCAGAAGGGCCCCGCCCCCGTCGAGGATCACCTCGACGAGGAGGGCAAGCACGTCCCGGTCGCAACGGTCTACTAGGAGCAGACGCACAATGGATCTCGCAGTTCTCTGGTTCGGCATCGTCGCCTTCTTCTTCGTCGGCTACTTCGTGCTCGACGGCTTCGACTTCGGCGTCGGGATGTCGCTGCCGTTCCTCGGCAAGGACGACGTCGACCGCCGCGTCCTGATCAACACCATCGGCCCGGTCTGGGACCTCAACGAGACCTGGGTCATCGTGGGCGGCGCCGCGCTGTTCGCCGCGTTCCCGGAGTGGTACGCGACGCTGTTCAGCGGCTTCTACCTGGCCCTCCTGCTCATCCTGATCGCGCTCATCCTGCGCGGCGTCTCGTTCGAGTACCGCCACCAGGGCAAGGGCGAGCGCTGGACGCGCTGGTTCGACGGGATGATCATCGTCGGCTCCGCCGTCCCGGCGTTCCTGTGGGGCGTCGCGTTCGCGAACATCGTGCAGGGCGTCGCCCTGGACGCCGACCACAACTTCACCGGCACCCTGTTCGACCTCCTGAACGGCTACGCGCTGCTCGGCGGCCTGACGACGCTCCTGCTGTTCTTCACGCACGGCGTGGTGTTCGTCTCGCTCAAGACGGACGGCGACATCCGCGAGCGGGCGCGCCGGCTGGCGACGCGCTCCGGCGTCCTGACGATCGTCGTCGCGGCCGCGTTCCTGCTCTGGACCGGCATCGCGCACTTCTCCGTCGCGTTCCTCGTGCTCGCCGCCCTGGCGGCGGTCGCGCTGATCGTCTCGTGGCTGATGAACCTGCGTGGAGCGGAGGGCTGGTCGTTCGCCTTCATGGCGGCGACCATCGCCCTGGCGGTCGTCTCGCTGTTCGCCGCGCTGTTCCCGAACGTGATGCCGTCGGTGCCGAACCCGGAGAACAGTCTCACGATCGCGAACGCGTCGAGCTCGCAGAACACGCTCACGATCATGACGTGGGTGGCCGCGATCTTCATGCCGCTGATCCTGCTGTACCAGGGCTTCACGTACTGGGTGTTCCGCAAGCGCGTGACCCGCGCGAGCATCCCCGAGGAGACCCCGGAACCGGCGGCCGTCTGACGTGCGTCCCCTCGATCCCCGTCTCCTCCGCTACGCGGGCGCCGCGCGGACGACGCTCGCGGCGGGCGGTGTCCTCGCGGTGCTGCAGACCGCGGCCGTTGTCGCGTTCGCGTGGCTGGTCACGCAGCTGATCGTGCGGGCGATCGCGGGGGAGCCGTTCGCGGCGCTCAGCCCCGTGCTGGCCGCGCTCGTGCTCGTGGTGATCGCCCGCGGCGCGCTGCTCTGGCTCGCGGAGGCCGCCTCGGCACGGGGCGGAGCGCGGGTGGTCGCCGAGCTGCGCGAGGAGCTGATGAGCGCGATCGGCCGGCTGGGACCGGCCTGGGCGGCGCGGCGCAGCAGCGCGGACGTCGCCCTGGTGGCCGGGCGCGGGATGGACGCGCTCGACGGCTACTTCGCCAAGTACCTGCCGCAGCTGATCCTGACGGCGATCGCCACGCCGATCCTGGTGGTCGTGATCGGCTGGCAGGACATCACCAGCGGCATCATCGTGATCGTCACGCTCCCGCTCATCCCGGTGTTCATGATGCTGGTCGGCTGGGCGACCCAGGCCGCGCAGCAGCGCCAGTGGTCGGCGCTGTCCGCGCTGTCGCGCGGGTTCCTCGACGTGGTCGGCGGGCTGTCGACGCTCAAGCTGTTCGGGAGGCAGCACCGCCAGGAGGCGCGGATCCGCGCGATCAGCGACGAGTACCGCGTGCGCACGCTCAAGGTGCTGCGGATGTCGTTCCTGTCGGGCTTCGTGCTGGAGCTGGCGGCGAGCCTGTCGGTCGCGCTCATCGCGGTCGCGATCGGGCTGCGGCTGCTCGGCGGCTCGCTCGACCTCTCGGTGGGGCTCTTCGTGCTGCTGCTGGCCCCGGAGGCGTTCCTGCCGCTGCGGAACGTGGGGGCCAGCTACCACGCGGCCACGGAGGGGATCGAGGCGGCGAGCAACGCGTTCGCGGTTCTCGACGAGGCGCGGGAGACGGATGGCGCCGCGCGCGTCCCCGCCGCCTCGCCGGTCGCCGGGCTGCGCTTCGACGCGGTGTCGGTGGAGCACGACGGCGTCCGGGCGGTCGGGCCGTTCTCGGCGCACATCCCGCCGGGGACGCTCGCGGTGCTGAGCGGCCCGAGCGGCTCGGGGAAGTCGAGCCTGGTCGCCGCAGCGCTCGGCTTCGCCTCCGCCGACGGCACGATCACCGCGGGCGGCCGCGCGGACGCCGATGGCCGGCGGTCCGCGATCGCGTGGGCGGGCCAGCGTCCCGGCCTGATGCCGGGGACCGTCGCCCGGAACGTCGCGCTGGGCGAGGAGCGGCCGGACCCCGAGCTGGTCGCGCGCGCCCTCGCCGAGGCCGCCATCCCGGAGCTCGACCCCGAAACCGTGCTCGGCGCCGGCGGCAGCGGGCTGTCCGGAGGGCAGGCGCAGCGGGTCGCGGTGGCCAGGGCGCTCTACCGGCTGCACGCCCGCGGCTGCGCCGTGCTGCTGCTGGACGAGCCGACGTCGGCGCTGGACGCGGTCACCGAGGCCGCGCTCGTCGCGTCGCTGCGGTCCATCGCGGACGCGGGCGCGGCCGTCCTGGTCGTGAGCCATCGCGAGGCCGTCGCCGCGGCCGCCGATGTCGTCTTCGAGGCGGGGGTGACGGCCGATGTCCGCTGATCGCGAGGCCACCCGCCGCATCCTGCGCCAGGCTCTGCCGCCCGCGCGCCGGCTGTGGGCGGCGATCGCCCTCGGCGCGCTCAGCGCTGCCTGCGCGGTCGCCCTGCTCGCGGTCTCCGCGTGGCTGATCACGCGCGCCGCGGAGCAGCCGGCCCTCATGTACATCTCGGCGGCCGTGGTCGGGGTGCGGGCCTTCGCCCTCGGTCGCGCGTTCTTCCGCTACCTGGAGCGGCTGGCCGGTCACGACGCAGCGTTCCGGCAGCTCGGCGGGATCCGCTCCGACATGTTCGCGCGGCTGGTCCCGCTCGCGCCGGACGGTCTGCGCGGCACGCGCGGCGGCTACCTCCTGGCGCGGCTGGCGGGGGACGTGGACGAACTGCAGGATTACGCGCTCCGTGTCATCCAGCCGCTGGTCAGCGCGGGAATCGTTGCGGTGCTCAGCGTCGCGGGAGTATTCCTGCTGCTGCCGGAGGCGGCTGCCGGGCTGCTGCTGGCGCTGGTCGCGGCGTTCGCGGTCGGTGCGCTCGTCAACCGGTGGGCGGCGGGCAGCGCGGAGCAGCGGATCGCCCCGCTGCGCGCCGAACTGACCGACGCCATCCTCGACACGGTGCGGAACGTGGACGTGCTGACCGCGTTCGGTGCCCTCCCCGCCGCGCAGGAGCGCGTCCGTTCCGCCAGCGCCCGGCTGACCGCCGCCGTCCGCACGCGGGCCGCCGGCCTCGGGCTCACGGCCGGCGCGGTCTCGCTGTTCGCGGGGGCCGCGACGGTGATCGGGCTGGTGACCGGCATCCCGGCCCTGGCCGCCGGGCGCCTGGACGGACCGCAGCTCGCCGTCGTCGCGCTGCTGCCGCTGGCCGTGTTCGAGGTGTTCGGCACGGTGCCGCTCGCCCTCGGCGCGTGGCGGCGGGTGCGGGCGAGCGCCGAGCGGATCGCCGAGACCGCGCCGGAGCGGGTGCCGGAGGGCATCCCGGTGGACGTGCCGGACGCGCGGGCGTTCGAGCCGGTCGGCGTTCCGGCCGTCGCCCTGTCGTCGGCGACCGCGACCTGGCCGGACGAGACCCGGCCGGTGCTGCGCGACGTCGACCTGCGGCTGGAGCCGGGGGAGCGCGTGCTGCTCACCGGGCCGACCGGCGCGGGGAAGACCGCGCTCGCGCACGTCCTCACCCGGCTGCTGGAGGTGGACGGCGGCTTCGAGGTCGACGGTGCGCCGGTGCACGGGCTGCGCCAGGACGACGTGCGGCGGGTCATCGGCCTGTGCGAGCAGCAGCCGTACCTGTTCGACGCCGACCTGCGCCAGAACCTCCTGTTCGCGCGCGAGTCGGCGAGCGACGATGACCTGCTGGCGGTCCTCGACAGGGTCGGCCTCGGCGCGTGGACGCGCGAGCGCGGCGGCCTCGACGCCGCCGTCGGCGAACGCGGAGCGCTGGTGTCCGGAGGTCAGGCGCAGCGCATCGCGCTGGCCCGCGCGCTCCTGGCCGACTTCCCCGTCCTCGTCGTGGACGAGCCGACCGCGAACGTCGACCCGGCGGTCGCCGGGCGCATCGTCGAGGACATCCTGACGACGGCCGCGGAGGACGGCCGCACGGTACTGCTCATCTCGCACACCGACGCCCCCGAGCACCTGATCACCCGCCGCCTCCGCCTCGAGTCCGGCACCCTCCTCACCTGACCCGTGCCCCCGCAGCCGCCGAGTACGCAGAAAGTGTCCCCGAAACGGGGGGGGTCGCCGAGTTTGTGGGGTGTCGGGCGGGCGGGGGGGGGGGGGGGGGGGGGGGGGGGGGGGGGGGGCCCGGGGGGCGCGCCGGCG
>NZ_JBQCGZ010000134.1:0-31353 GCF_051955155.1 Leifsonia sp. | reverse complement strand
GGCGATGATGACAGATACCGAACACGGCACCGGGACCGGCTCGAGCCGCGTCAAGCGCGGGCTCGCGGAGATGCTGAAGGGCGGCGTCATCATGGACGTCGTCACGCCCGAGCAGGCGCGCATCGCCGAGGACGCGGGCGCCGTCGCCGTCATGGCGCTGGAGCGCGTGCCCGCCGACATCCGCGCGCAGGGCGGCGTGGCCAGGATGAGCGACCCGGACCTGATCGAGGCGATCATCGCCGAGGTGTCCATCCCGGTCATGGCGAAGGCGCGCATCGGCCACTTCGTCGAGGCGCAGGTGCTGGAGGCGCTCGACGTCGACTACATCGACGAGTCCGAGGTGCTCTCGCCCGCCGACTACGTGAACCACATCGACAAGTGGCGGTTCACGGTCCCGTTCGTCTGCGGCGCCACCAACCTGGGCGAGGCGCTCCGCCGGATCAACGAGGGCGCCGCCATGATCCGCTCCAAGGGCGAGGCGGGCACCGGCGACGTGTCGGAGGCGACCAAGCACATCCGCAAGATCACCTCGGAGATCAACGCCCTCAAGTCGATGACGCGCGACGAGCTGTACGTCGCGGCGAAGGAGCTGCAGGCGCCGTACGAGCTGGTCGCCGAGATCGCCGAGACCGGCAAGCTCCCCGTCGTGCTGTTCACCGCAGGCGGCGTCGCCACCCCGGCGGACGCCGCGATGATGATGCAGCTGGGCGCGGACGGCGTGTTCGTCGGCTCCGGCATCTTCAAGTCCGGCAACCCGGAGCAGCGGGCCGCCGCCATCGTGAAGGCGACGACGTTCTACGACGACCCGAGCGTCATCGCGGAGGTCTCCCGCGGCCTGGGCGAGGCGATGGTCGGCATCAACGTCGCCGACCTGGCCGCTCCGCACCGTCTCGCCGAGCGCGGCTGGTAAGCGCGGAGTGCCAGCGACGAGAGTCGGCGTCCTCGCCCTGCAGGGCGACTTCCGCGAGCACATCGCGGTCCTGCGCGGCCTGGGCGCCGACGCCGTCCCGGTCCGCCGCCCCGAGGAGCTCTCGGAGGTGGCGGGCCTGGTCATCCCGGGCGGCGAGTCCAGCGTCATGGACAAGCTGTCCCGCGCGTTCGGCCTCGCCGAGCCGCTGAAGGAGGCGATCGCCGGCGGGCTGCCGGTCTACGGCACGTGCGCCGGGCTGATCATGCTCGCGGATCGCATCGTGGACGGCATCGCCGGCCAGCAGAGCCTCGGCGGCCTGGACGTCGCCGTTCGCCGCAACGCCTTCGGCTCGCAGGTGGACTCGTTCGAGACCGACCTGGACATCCCCGCCGTCGGCGCGGAGCCGATGCACGCCGTGTTCATCCGCGCGCCGATCGTGGAGACGGTGGGGGAGCGGGCGACCGCCCTGGCGCGCGTCGACGACGGCCGCGTGGTCGCCGTCGAGCAGGGCAACCTGCTGGGGACCTCGTTCCACCCGGAGATCACCGGGGACACCCGGTTCCACGAGTACTTCCTGGCGAAGGTACGCTCGCGGGTGTGAGCCCCCAGCCCAGCCCGTTCCCGTACGAGTCCCAGTGGGGCGACGAGCGCTGCAATGCGGCCGTCGTGCTGCGTCGCGAGCCTCCCGGCCGGTTCCACGACTGGAGGGCGGACGGCTACGCGTCCGAGCGCGAATACGAGTACTGGGCCTCGCACGTCTGCGGGCTGGCCTGCCTGCGCTCGGTGCTGCGCGCGTGGCGTCCCGGGCTCAGGCCGGTGCCGATGGCCGAGCTGATCCGCGGTGCGGTCGCCGCCGGCGCGCTGGTCCCGCGTCCCGACACCGTCGACGGGCTCTACTATCGGCCGTTCCTCGCCTGGATCGCCGCCGACTACGGCATCCACGGCGAGGTGTTCGAGGGAGCGGAGGTCTCCGGCTGGCTCTCGCGGGTGGGGGAGGACGCGGTGGCGATGGCCTCCGTCTCCCCCGAGATCCGCTGGCCGGAGCGCCCGAACGAGCGCACGGGCGGGCACCTGGTCCTCGTCCACGGCAGGGACGATGCCGGCCGTGCCGTGTTCCACAACCCGTCCGGGATCGGGCCGACCGCCGGCTCGGCCGTGCTCGCGCCCGAGGTGTTCGCGCGGTTCCATCCGGGCAGGGGGATGCTGCTGCACCGCTGACCGCCTGCCGGGTCAACGGGTGCCGAGGCATTACTATAGACAGGTTCAAGACGTAACTCGAGGGAGCACCAGTGTCCGGGCATTCCAAGTGGGCCACGACCAAGCACAAGAAGGCGGTGATCGACGCCCGCCGCGCGAAGTCGTTCGCCAAGCTCATCAAGAACATCGAGGTGGCCGCGAAGATCGGTGGCGCCGACCTGTCCGGCAACCCGACCCTGGTCGACGCCGTTCAGAAGGCGAAGAAGACCTCGGTCCCCAACGACAACATCGACCGCGCGATCAAGCGCGGCGCGGGGCTCACCGGTGAGTCCATCGACTACACGACGATCATGTACGAGGGCTACGGCCCGGGCGGCGTCGCCCTGCTGATCGAGTGCCTCACCGAGAACAAGAACCGCGCGGCCGCCGAGGTCCGCACCGCGATGACGCGCAACGGCGGCACCATGGCCGACCCGGGCAGCGTCGCGTACAACTTCCACCGCAAGGGCGTCATCGTCGTCCCGCACGCAGACGGCGTCGACGAGGACACGGTCCTCGCTGCCGTGCTCGACGCGGGCGCGGAGGACGTGACGGACCGCGGCGAGACCTTCGAGGTCGTCACCGAGGCGACCGACCTGGTCGCCGCCCGCACGGCGCTGCAGGAGGCAGGGATCGACTACGACTCGGCCGACGCCGAGTTCGTCGCGACGGTCAACGTCGAGGCGGACGCCGAGGTCGCGCGCAAGGTGTTCAGGCTCATCGACGCGCTCGAGGACTCGGACGACGTCCAGAACGTGTACACCAACCTCGACCTGAGCGCCGAGGTGCAGGCTCAGCTCGCGGACGACGACGACTAGAAGGTCGCGATGACGGTCCGGGTGCTCGGTATCGACCCGGGTCTGACGCGCTGCGGTATCGGGATCGTCGACGTGCGTCCCGACCGGCGTGCCGCGCTGGTGGCGGTGACGGTCATCCGCACCCCACCCGACATGCCGCTCGAGCAGCGGTTGCTGACGGTGGGGACCGGGATCGACGAGCTTCTGGACGCCCACGGTCCGGCCGTCGTGGCGATCGAGCGCGTGTTCGCGCAGCACAACCTCCGTACGGTGATGGGCACCGCGCAAGTGAGCGGTGTCGCGCTGCACGCGGCGGCCCGCCGAGGCCTGCCGGTCGCGCTGCACACGCCGAGCGAAGTCAAGGCGGCCATCACCGGATACGGCTCGGCGGACAAGAAGCAGGTGCAGGCGATGGTCGCGCGCATCCTGGGCCTCGCCGAGGCTCCGAAGCCGGCGGACGCCGCGGACGCGCTCGCCATCGCGATCTGCCACGCGTGGCGCGGCGGCCCCGTCGCCGCGCCGGCGCAGGCCGGTTCCGCAGATACCTCGCTCACGCCGGCACAGGCGGCGTGGCGCGCCGCGGAACGCTCCAGCCGGACGTCGGCGGCGACACGTAGGCTGGCCAGGTGATCTCCTCCCTCCGCGGCACCGTCCTCTCCGCGAGCGGCGGCACCGCCGTGATCGAGGTGGGCGGCGTCGGCTTCGCTGTGCAGCTCACCCCCGATCACGTGCTGTCCCTCCGCGTCGGCGACGAAGCGTTCGTGCACACCTCCCTGATCGTCCGCGAGGACGCGCTCTCACTCTTCGGCTTCGCCGACCTCGAGCAGCTGCAGGTCTTCGAGCTCCTCAACGGCGTCTCGGGGGTCGGCCCGAAGTCGGCCATCGGCGTGCTGTCGGTGCTCAGCCCCGATCAGATCGCCTCCGCCGTCGCCGCGGACGACGACGCGCCGTTCCGCAAGGTGTCCGGCATCGGCCCGAAGACCGCGAAGCTGATCGTGGTCTCGCTGACCGGCAAACTGGTCGCCGCGCGCACCGCACCCGCCCGTGCGACGAAGGCGAGCGGCCATGGATCGTCGGTGACCGACAGCGTGCTCGTCGCGCTCGTCGGCCTCGGCTGGCCCGAGAAGATCGCCGCGGAGGCCCTCGCCGAGGTCGTCGCGGACACCGATGAGACGGCTCGAGACAGCGTCCAGGCGCTGCTGCGGCTGACCCTCGCCCACCTCGGCCCGGCGAAGCAGGGTGCGCGATGAGCGAGGACCTCACCGCCCCCGAGCTGGAGTCGGAGTCCGAGCTCGCGTTCGAGGGAGCGCTGCGACCGCGGACCCTCGCCGAGTTCGTCGGCCAGGCCAAGGTCCGAGGGCAGCTTCAGCTGCTTCTGACCGCGGCGAAGATGCAGGACCGCACGGCCGACCACATTCTGCTCGCCGGCCCTCCCGGGCTCGGCAAGACCACCCTCGCCATGATCGTCGCCCAGGAGAGCGGCCGTCCGCTCCGGCTCTCCAGCGGCCCCGCCATCCAGCACGCCGGCGACCTCGCTGCCCTGCTCTCTTCCTTGACGCCGGGGGAGGTGCTCTTCATCGACGAGATCCATCGGATGGCGCGCTCTGCCGAAGAGATGCTGTACCTCGCCATGGAGGACTTCCGCATCGACATCATGGTCGGCAAGGGCGCGGGTGCCACCTCCATCCCTCTTGATCTCGCACCCTTCACCCTCGTCGGCGCGACCACTCGCTCCGGCCTGCTCCCGAACCCGCTCCGCGATCGCTTCGGCTTCACCGCGCACCTGGAGTTCTACGACGAGTCCGAGCTCACCCAGGTCCTCGCCCGTGCCGCGACGATGCTCGAGTTCGAGATCGACAAGGCGGCCCTGGCCGAGATCGCCGGCCGCTGTCGCGGCACCCCGCGCATCGCCAACCGCCTGCTGCGGCGGGTGCGCGACTACGCCCTCGTGCACGGCGGCGGCGCCGACATCGCGGCGGTGCGCGCGGCCCTGGAACTGTACGACGTCGACGCTCTCGGCCTCGACCGGCTCGACCGAGCCGTGCTGCACGCCATCCTCGAACGCTTCGAGGGCGGCCCGGTCGGTCTGAACACGCTGGCCGTGTCCGTCGGCGAGGAGGCGGAGACCATCGAATCGGTCGTCGAGCCGTTCCTGGTGCGGATCGGGCTGCTCTCCCGGACACCGCGCGGGCGGGTGGCGACACCGTCGGCGTGGCGGCACTTCGGGCTCTCCGGCCCTCAGCAGGTGGTCTCACAGCAACCATCACTGATGGATGACCTATAATTTCACGAAGCCATTCGGCTCGCCCCCACACTTCACCGGAAGGTTCGGCAGACTTCATGCCCATTGACCCGTTGACCATTGTGATGGTCGTCATCCTGGCGGCCCTCGTGTTCTTCATGTTCCGCAACAGCCGCAAGCGGCAGAAGGAGCAGGCGGAGACGCGCTCGAAGATGGTGCCCGGCGCCGAGGTCATGACGAACTTCGGTCTGTACGGCACCCTCGTCTCCGTCGACGAGGACGACAACACCGCCCTCATCGAGACCGCTCCCGGCCACGTCGTCAAGGTGCACCGCCAGGTGCTCGCCCGCGTGGTCGAGCCGAAGACCCCGGAGGTCGTCGAGGACGACGCCGCCACCGAGGCCGCCGGTCCGCAGCTCAACGAGGACACCGCGATCCACCACGACCAGCCGGAGTTCGGAGAGCGACTCGACGACGCGTCGAAGAAGCCCGGCTCCAAGAGCGACGACTGATAGCATCCTCCTCTGTGCTCCGCGCGCCGCTGTGGCGCGTGGGCGCTCGTAGAAAGCTGAGTTCCTAGGTGGCAAAGTCGACCCCGGTCAAAAAAGCCTGGCGTTCGTTGACATGGCTCGGCGTCATCGTGGTTGTCCTTCTGGGCACGCTGACGGCCGGAGTCCTCTTCAGCAACGCCACCTGGCTGCCGAAGCTGGCCCTCGACCTCGAAGGCGGCACCCAGATCATCCTGGCGCCGCAGGTGCAGAACGGTCAGGCGATCGAGCAGCAGCAGCTCGACCAGGCCGTCTCGATCATCCGCCAGCGGATCGACGCCTCCGGCATCTCGGAGGCGCAGATCTCGACCGAGGGTTCGCGCAACATCGTAGTCTCGCTCCCCGGCAAGCCGGACGAGGCGACGCTGAACCGCGTGAAGTCGAGCGCGCGGCTGGACTTCCGGCCCGTGCTCGTCGCCGGAAGCCCGAGCAACGAGGTCGTCGGCGCCGACGGCAAGTCGACCCCGGCGCCGTCTCCTGCCCCCGGACTCCAGTCGACGCCGTCGACCAGCCCGACGAACGGCAGCGACCTGGCCTGGGTCACCCCGAAGCTCCAGGCGGAGTTCAACGCGTTCTCGTGCTCCGACGCGAAGACCCAGGACCTCTCGTCCGCTCCCACGGACCAGCCCCTGATCACCTGTGACGACCAGAACCAGGCCAAATACCTGCTCGGTCCCGTGGAGGTCAAGGGTCAGGACATCAAGGACGCCAGCGCCGGCCTCGTGCAGACCTCCCAGGGTGTGACCACGGGTCAGTGGGCGGTCAACATCGTCTTCAACCCGAACGGCACCAAGCTGTTCTCCGACGTGACCACCCGCCTGGTCGCGCTGCAGGGCGCGCAGAACCAGTTCGCCATCGTGCTCGACGGCAAGGTCATCTCGGCGCCGACGACGCAGGCGGCGATCACCGACGGCCGACCGCAGATCACGGGCAACTTCACGGAGTCGAGCGCCAAGGCCCTCGCGGACCAACTGAAGTTCGGTGCGCTGCCGTTCAGCTTCAAGGTGCAGAGCCAGGACACCATCTCGGCGACGCTCGGCACCTCGCAGCTGCTGAGCGGTCTGATCGCCGGCCTGATCGGCCTGATCCTCGTCGCGATCTACACGTTCTTCCAGTACCGCCTGCTGGGCTTCGTCACGATCGTCTCGCTCGTCGTCGCCGGTGTGCTCACCTGGCTGACGATCTCGCTGCTGTCCTGGCACTACGACTACCGGCTCTCGCTGGCAGGCGTCGCCGGTCTGATCGTGGCGATCGGTTTCACGGCGGACTCGTTCATCGTGTACTTCGAGCGAATACGAGATGAGTTGCGTGACGGTCGGTCGCTCGAGGGCGCGGTCGAAGCCGGCTGGGCGCGCGCCCGGCGCACCATCTACGCGTCGAAGGCGACCAACCTCCTCGCGGCGATCGTGCTCTACGTGCTCGCGGCGGCGAACGTCCGCGGCTTCGCGTTCACGCTCGGACTGACGACGATCATCGATGTGATCGTGGTGCTGCTGTTCACTCATCCAACGCTCCAGCTGCTGGCGCGCACGCGCTTCTTCTCGAGCGGACACCCGCTGTCCGGTCTCGACCCGCAGGCGCTTGGCGCCGTGTACCGCGGTGCTGCGCAGTTCCGCAGCCCGTCGGCGACCAGCGTGAGCACCGGCAAGGCCGCTCGCAGCGGCAAGGAGGCGGCGCGCCGCCAGACGATCGCCGAGCGCAAGGCGGCGGAGCTCGCCGCGGCGTCGACGTCCTCGGATCGTTCGACCGAGGGGAAGGACTCCTGATGGCCAGCCGTCTCACCAGGTTCGGCAACGACCTCTACACCGGTGCCCGCTCGTTCGACTTCGTCGGCAAGCGGAAAATCTGGTACGCCATCGCGATCGTCATGGTCGTGCTCTCGATCCTCGTGCCGATCGTCAAGGGCGGCTTCAACTTCTCGATCGAGTTCCGCGGCGGTTCGCAGTTCCAGATCACGAACGTCTCGAACACGAACACGACGAAGGCGCAGGACGCCGTCACGAGCGTCGTCCCCGACGCCGTCTCGCACGTCAGCGTCGTCGGCCGCGACGCCGTGCAGGTGCAGACCGACCAGCTCTCTGAGTCGCAGACCAAGGAGGTCGCGGACGCACTGGCCACCGCCTACGGCGTCGACGCCGCCGATGTGTCCTCGACGTTCATCGGTCCCTCGTGGGGCGCCGACGTGACTCAGCAGTCGATCCAGGGCCTCGTAGTGTTCCTGCTCCTCGCGTTCATCGCGATGGCGCTGTACTTCCGCACCTGGAAGATGTCGGCGGCGGCGATCATCTCGCTGTTCCACGACCTGATCATCACCGCCGGCATCTACGCCCTCGTCGGCTTCGAGGTCTCGCCGGCGACGATGATCGGCTTCCTGACCATCCTCGGCTACTCGCTCTACGACACCGTCGTGGTGTTCGACAAGATCCGCGAGAACACCAGGGAGGAGCTGGATCTGACCAGGCGCACCTTCGCCGAGTCGGTGAACCTGGCAGTGAACCAGACGCTCGTGCGCTCGATCAACACCGCCGTCGTCGCTGTCCTCCCGGTGGCGTCGATCCTCTTCATCGGTGCGTACGCCCTCGGAGCCGCAACGCTGCGCGACATCTCGCTCGCGCTGCTGATCGGCATCATCGTCGGCACCTACTCGACGATCTTCCTGGCCGCGCCCATGTACTCGCAGTTCCGCGAGGGCGAGGCCGCGATCAAGAAGCACGACCAGAAGGTGCGCTCCATCCGTCCCAAGGCCGCCAAGCCGCCGGTCGCCGCGGTCGGCGCCGAGTAGCCGGCGGAATAGCGAGGACGCGTGGGCGGTTCTTATCTGTCGGAAGACGAGGTGAGCGCCGCCCGTGCGCATGAGCTCGTCGAGTCGGGTTCGGCCTGGCTGCTCGATGTCCGCGAGGGCTACGAGTGGGATGCCGGACACGCCCCGGCTGCCCATCACATTCCGCTCTCGGAGCTCGAGACACGACAGCACGAGCTGCCGGAGAGCGAGCAGATCCTGGTGATCTGCCACACCGGCGCTCGCTCGCGGATGGTCACCGATGCCCTGAACCGCGCCGATTACCCCGCGGCCAACGTGGCCGGCGGCATGGACGCCTGGCAGGCGTCCGGTGCCCCCGTGACCCGGCCCGACGGATCGCCGGGGGCGGTCGTCTGACGGGTCCCACTGCTGCCCCCGTGCAGGGAGCAGCATCCGGACCGGCGATAATGGACGACAGGAGGCGTGCACATGGTTGATACTTCGACACCGCAGTCCGCTTCGCTGCGCCGCCTCGTTCCCCGGATCTTCTCCCGCGCTCAGCCCGCCGGAGCGGTCGACACGCTCATCCGCACGGTGCGCATGCACCACCCGAAGGCTGACCTGTCGCTGATCGAGCGCGCCTACGCGGTCGCCGAGCGCGCGCACAGCGGCCAGAAGCGCCGCTCCGGCGAGCCATACATCACGCACCCGGTCGCGGTCGCGCAGATCATCGCCGACCTCGGGATCGGGGCGAAGACGATCGCGGCCGCGCTGCTGCACGACACGGTCGAGGACACCGAGTACACGCTGGACGAGCTCCGCGACCAGTTCGGCGACGAGATCGCCATGCTGGTCGACGGCGTCACCAAGCTGGACAAGGTGAAGTACGGCGACAGCGCGCAGGCCGAGACCGTGCGCAAGATGATCGTCGCGATGTCCAAGGACATCCGCGTGCTCATCATCAAGCTCGCCGACCGGCTGCACAACGCCCGCACCTGGGGCTTCGTCCCGGCCGCCAACGCCGCCAGGAAGGCGACCGAGACCCTCGAGATCTACGCCCCGCTCGCGCACCGGCTCGGCATCCAGGCCATCAAGTGGGAGCTGGAGGACCTGTCCTTCGCCGTGCTCTACCCCAAGCTCTACGCGGAGATCGAGAGCCTGGTCAAGCAGCGCACGCCGGAGCGGGAGCGGCTGGTGCAGCAGGTGATCGCCGCGATCAACGAGGACCTCAAGTCGGCGAAGATCCGCGGCAAGGTGGTCGGCCGACCCAAGCAGTACTACTCGATCTACCAGAAGATGGTGGTGCGGGGTCGCGAGTTCGACGACATCTACGACCTGGTCGGCATCCGCGTGCTCGTCACCACAGTGCGCGACTGCTACGCGGTCCTCGGCCAGATCCACGCGCGGTGGACGCCCATGCCGGGCCGGTTCAAGGACTACATCGCCACCCCGAAGTTCAACCTCTACCAGTCGCTGCACACCACCGTGATCGGTCCGCAGGGCCGCCCGGTCGAGATCCAGATCCGCACCGAGGAGATGCACCAGCGGGCGGAGTTCGGTGTCGCGGCGCACTGGAAGTACAAGGAGCAGACCACCGGCAAGAGCGCCGGGGCCCCGTCCAAGGTCGACACCGACCTCGCCTGGCTCGCGCACATCTCGGACTGGCAGGCGGAGACGGCCGACCCGTCCGAGTTCCTCGACTCGCTGCGCTTCGAGATCGGGGCGAAGGAGGTGTACGTCTTCACGCCGAAGGGGCGCGTGATCGGCCTTCCTGCCGGCGCGACTCCGGTGGACTTCGCGTACGCGGTGCACACCGAGGTGGGCCACCGCACGATGGGCGCGAAGGTGAACGGCCGGCTGGTGCCGCTGGAGAGCACGCTCGCCACCGGCGACGTCGTCGAGATCTTCACGTCGAAGAATCCCGACTCCGGGCCCAGCCAGGACTGGCTGAACTTCGTCAAGAGCCCGCGGGCGCGCAACAAGATCCGGCAGTGGTTCACCAAGGAGCGCCGCGACGAGGCGATCGAGCAGGGCAAGGACGCGATCGCGCGGGCGATGCGCAAGCAGAACCTGCCGCTGCAGAAGCTGATGACGCAGGACGCCCTGGTCGAGGTCGCCTCCTCGCTCAAGCACCCGGACGTGTCGTCGCTGTACGCTGCGGTCGGCGAGGGTCACATCTCCACGCAGTCGGTGATCGAGAAGATCGTGGCGTCGCTGCAGAGCGAGGTCGAGTCCGACGGCGAACTGGACATCCCCGTCAAGGGGCGCGCGAAGCAGCTGCGGAACAGCGATTCGGGCGTGCTCGTGCGCGGTGCGCCCGACATCCTCGTGAAGCTCGCGAAGTGCTGCACGCCCGTGCCCGGCGACCCGATCGTCGGCTTCGTGACCCGCGGCCAGGGCGTCTCGGTGCACCAGGCGAGCTGCCACAACGTGCAGTCGCTGCTGCAGGAGCCGGACCGGATGATCGACGTCGAGTGGGCGCCGAGCTCGAAGAGCGTGTTCCTGGTGCAGATCCAGGTGGAGGCGCTCGACCGCTCGGGGCTGCTCTCCGACGTGACGCGGGTGCTCTCGGAGCACCACGTGAACATCCTCTCGGCGACGGTCACCACCTCGAGCGACCGGCTGGCGCTCAGCCGGTTCGTGTTCGAGATGGGCGACACCACGCACCTCGACCGCGTGCTCAATGCGGTGCGGCGCATCGACGCCGTCTACGACGTCTACCGCGTCAGCGGCGGCTGACGGCGCGTTCACGGGGCCACCGCCTCGGCGACGATGTCGAGGCGGCGGATCGCCCTGGCCGCGCCGTTGCGCCGCGAGCCGGCGAGCCTCGCCCGGAGGACGCCCGCGTCCGCTCCGCACATCGCGAGCAGCCGACGCACTTCGTCGGCGTCGTCCCGCCCGAAGGTCCGCGCCGTGAGGAGCAGGTCGCCCGCCGTGCGAAGCGGTGAGGTGACGCGGACGCCGTCGAGCTCGTCGATGTCGCCCGCGGCGAGGTCGTGCTGGTGGGCGTCGATCCCGCTCGGGAGCCGCCCCCGGCGGTCGGGGTCGATGCACACCTGCGGCCGGAGCGGGGGAGAGGACCGCGTGCCGTGGATCCACGCCGCGCTGCCGCGATCGGCGATGGCGGGTCCGGCGCCCAGCGCGGCGAAGGCGCGCGCCCTCAGCGCAGGCGAGTCGGGAAGGTCGAGCGGCGCGAAGGCGTCGCCGAGGCGGAACACCTGACCGTCGAGCACGAGCGCGAAGAGCTCGGCGATGGGCATGACGCTCCTGTCCAGGAGCGGGGGAGTCGCTGTCGTCATGCCCCCAGCATCGCCGGGGCCGGCACGGCAGGGCGGCCGCCGCCGGAATCGGTGGAGAGTCCGTGGCGGCGCCCGGGCTGTGGAGAAGGGTTACTTCAGAGCGTCGAGCCAGATCTTGCGGGCGTCGAGCGCCTCCTGGGCCGCCTTGACCTTCGCCGCGTCCCCGCTCGCCTGCGCGTCCGCCAGCTCCTGCTCGAGCTTGGCGATCGCCGCGTTCAGCTGGCTGGCGAGGCCCTCGGAGCGGGCCTTCTTCTCGGGATCGTTCTTCTCCCAGTGCTCCTCGTCGAGCCGGCGCACGGCGGCCTCCACCTTGCGCAGCCGGTCCTCGATGGGACGAACCTGGTCACGCGGGACACGGCCGATCGCATCCCAGCGCTCCTGGATGGAGAGCAGGGCGGCGCGTGCGGTCTCGCGGTCCTTCTCCTTCAGCAGCGGCTCGGCCTCTTCGAGAAGCTGGAGCTTCAGCTGCAGGTTGGCCTCGTACTCGACGTTGTCGCGGGCGTCGACCTCGGCCTTCGCCGCGTAGATCGCGTCGCCAGCGGCCTTGAACCGCGCCCAGAGCGCGTCGTCGTTCTTCTTGCCGGCGCGACCGGCGAGCTTCCACTGGTCGAGCAGCCGCCGGTACTCCGGGACGCCGTCCGCACCGAGCGGGATCAGCCGCTCGGCCTGCTCGATGAGCGCGTTCTTGCGGGAGCGGACGTCGCGGTGCTGGCTGTCGAGCTCGGCGAAGAACGCCTTGCGGTTGTGCTCGATGGTCGAGCGGGCGGCGCGGAAGCGCTTCCAGAGCTCATTCGCCTCGTTCTTGGGCAGCCGGGGACCGTCGTGCTGGTGCGCCTGCCAGCGGGCGAACAACCCGTCCAGCGCGGCCGTCGTCTGCTTCCACTGCGTGCGCTCGGGGTCCTGGGCCGCGAGCGCCTCCGCCTCCTCGACGATGGCGGTGCGCTCGGCGATCGCGTTCTCGACGGCGGCCTTGGCCTCGGCGCTCTGCTGCTCGGTCAGCTCCTCGACCGTCCCGCCGAGCGCGTCCAGCCGGGTGAGCAGGGACGCGAGGTCGCCGACCGCGTTCGCACCCTCCACCGCGGTGCGGAGGTTCGCGACCGACTTGGCGACATCGTTCGCGGGGGCGCCGCGACGCGCGCGCTGTTCGAGCAGACCGACCTGACCGGCGAGGTCCGTGTACTTGCGCTCGAAGTAGGCCAGAGCCTCCTCCGCTGTGCCGTCCGGGTACTCGCCGACGACGCGTTCGCCGTCGCCCTCGCGGACGTACACGGTGCCGGTCTCGTCGACGCGACCCCAGGGGTGCTGTTCAGAAGTAGCCAAGAGCCTCACCTTGCTTGCGGTGCCGGGATTGGGAAAAGCCTATTGCACGCGCCGCGTCACTGCAGCGTGAAGGCGTCGATCTTCGTCGCCACGGCGGGCGTGCCGTCCGTGCCTCCGCCCTTCACGCCCTTGTCCGCGACCTGCTTCACGAGCGTGTCGAGGCCGCTCGTCACCTTCCCGATGACCGTGTAGCCGCCGGCGTCGTCGTGGCCGATCGTCGTGTCCTTGTAGACGATGAAGAACTGGCTGCCCTGGCTCTCGGCGTTGTTGCCCTGGCGGGCCATCGCGATCGTGCCCGCGGGGTACTTGTCGTCGCTCGGCGCGTTCTCGATCGGGCCGTACTCGTATCCCGGCCCGCCGTTTCCCGTGCCCTCGGGGTCGCCGCACTGGAGGACGTAGAAGCCGCCGTTGGTCAGCCGGTGGCAGCTCAGGCCGTCGTAGAACTTCTTCTGCGTGAGGTACACGGTGCTCGAGACCGCCTGCGGGGCCTTCGCGCCGTCCAGCGAGACGCCGAGCGGGATGCCGTTGATCGTCATGGTGCCCGTCCAGGTGCGGTCCTCGGCGAGGGACTTCGACGGGAGGGACAGCGCGGCGGAGGCGGAGGGCGACGGCGATGCGGTCGCGCTGGCGGGACCGGGCTTCGCGAAGTAGAGCAGCTGCGTTCCGATGGCGAGCCCGACGATGACGACGACGGCGATGCCGGCGATCCAGTTGTCGCGCTTGCGGCGCTTCGTCTTCTCCTCGTGCACCGTCTGCCTGGCCTGGTACGCCCGAAGGCGTTCGCGGGCCTGTCGCGCGTCGCGGTCGTTCTGCTTGCTGGGTGCCACGTGTTTCCTCCGGGGGCGCCGTCGAGCGGGGAATCTGCTGGATCGAACCTTATCCGGCGCTCCTATGGAGTCCAAACCGCCGCGAGGGGAGGCGGTGTCGGAGGGAGCGACTAGCCTTGTCTGGTGGTCGATGTGCAGCCTGGGCTCCGGACGGGAGCGACGCCTCTCGCCGTGCGCATGCGGCCGAAGTCCCTCGACGAGGTCGCCGGTCAGCGGCACCTGCTGCGTCCAGGATCCCCGCTCGTCGCGCTCGCCTCCGACAAGGAGGGGCAGTCCGGCTCGGTGTCCGTGATCCTCTGGGGGCCGCCCGGCACGGGCAAGACCACGCTCGCGCAGGCCATCGCGCACTCGTCCGGCCGGCGCTTCGTCGAGCTGTCGGCGGTGACCGCCGGCGTCAAGGACGTCCGGCTGGTGATGGAGGAGGCGCTCTCCACGCGCGACCTCTACGGCGTCTCGACCGTGCTCTTCCTCGACGAGATCCACCGCTTCACCAAGGCGCAGCAGGACGCGCTGCTTCCCGGTGTCGAGAACGGCTGGGTGATCCTGGTCGCCGCGACGACCGAGAACCCGTCCTTCTCCGTCATCTCGCCGCTCCTGTCCCGTTCCCTACTGCTGACGCTGGAGACCCTGAGCGACGACGACCTCGGCGTCGTCATCGACCGCGCGGTGACCGACGAGCGGGGACTCGGCGGCCAGTACACGCTGGACGACGAGGCCCGCGCCGCGCTCATCCGCCTGGCGTCCGGGGATGCGCGCCGTGCGCTCACCGCGCTGGAGGCGGCCTCGGTGACCGCCGCGTCGTCGACGCCGGCGACGTCCAAGAAGAAGCCCGTGATCACGGCGGAGCTGGTGGCGCAGGCGGTGGATAGGGCGCTGCTGCGCTACGACCGCAACGGCGACGAGCACTACGACGTGATCAGCGCGTTCATCAAGTCGGTGCGCGGGTCGGACGTCGACGCTGCGCTGCACTACCTGGCCAGGATGATCGAGGCGGGGGAGGACCCGCGGTTCATCGCGCGCCGGATCATCGTCTCCGCGTCCGAAGACATCGGGATGGCCGATCCGCAGGCGCTCGTCGTCGCGATCGCCGCCGCGGACGCCGTGCAGTACATCGGGATGCCGGAGGGGCGCATCCCGCTCGCGCAGGCGGTCGTCCACCTCGCGACGGCTCCCAAGTCGAACGCCGCGTACATGGCGCTGGATGCGGCGATCGCCGACGTCCGCGCGGGCAAGATCGGGAGGGTGCCCAAGCACCTGCGGGATGCGCACTATCCGGGAGCCAAGCGGCTCGGTCACGGCAAGGGCTACAAGTACCCGCACGACGACGCCCTCGGCGTGCTCCGCCAGCAGTACCTGCCGGACGAGCTGAAGGGCACGACGTACTACGCGCCCACCGAGCACGGCAACGAACGCGACGTTTCCGCGCGGCTGGCGAAGCTGCGCAGGATCGTCCGCGGCGAGTGACGGAGCCCACCCGAAGGTTCTGCTAGAATCGATGCGCCTAGATGCGTGTTCAGGGTGCGGCTGCCAGGGACACGGATTCGACGGAATGGCCCTTTAGCCGGGCGTCCACGGCGACAATCCCTCTCTCTGCGGGCACTGTGTTCATGTGAAGCACGCGTGCGCCCGCACCCCAACGACCTATAGAGAGAAAACCGAAAGGAAACCGTGTCTTCACGTTCCCGCAGCAAGACCCGTGAGTCTCGCGCACTGGGCATCGCCCTCACCCCGAAGGCCGCCCGCTACATGGAGAAGCGTCCGTACGCCCCGGGCGAGCACGGCCGCACCAAGCGCAAGGCCGACTCCGACTACGCCGTTCGTCTGCGCGAGAAGCAGCGTCTGCGCGCCCAGTACGGCATCCTCGAGAAGCAGCTCCGCATCGCGTTCGAGGAGGCCCGCCGTACCCAGGGCCTGACCGGTGAGAACCTGGTCGAGCTCCTCGAGATGCGCCTGGACGCCCTCGTGCTCCGCGCCGGCTTCGCCCGCACCATCTCGCAGGCCCGCCAGTTCGTCGTGCACCGTCACATCCTGGTCGACGGCAAGATCGTGGACCGCCCGTCGTTCCGCGTGAAGCCGGGTCAGACCATCGGCGTCAAGGCCCGCTCCGAGGGCACCGAGCCCTTCCAGGTCGCGGCCGCCGGCGGTCACGTCGACGTCCTGCCGAAGACCCCGGGCTACCTCGAGGTCGAGCTCGACAAGCTGCAGGCGGTGCTCGTGCGCCGCCCGAAGCGCGCCGAGGTCCCCGTGACCTGTGACGTCCAGCTCGTCGTCGAGTACTACGCGGCCCGCTAAGGCTCGCGAGACTCCCGCAGAACGGGGTCGTGGCTTCGCGCCACGGCCCCGTTCTCCTTTTCCCCGGCGTCCGGTTCCCGTACGCTGGGGACGTATGCCCGTCACGGAATGGAGGGGGCCGACATGTCCGGAGGAGACATCGCTGGACTGATCGCTGCGGTGGTCTTCGCCGTGCTGGTCGGCTTCATCGCCGTGCCGCTGCTGAAGCTCGGCCGGGTGCTCGACTCGACCAGGGACGCGATCAAGGAGGCCAGCGACGGCATCACGCCGATCCTGGACGAGACCGCCACGACCATTCAGGAGACGAACAAGCAGCTCGCCCGCGTGGACGTGATCACGAAGAACGTGGCCGATGTGACGGGCAACGTCTCGGCCCTGGTCGCGCTGTTCGCCGCGACCGTCGGCGGTCCGCTGATCAAGCTCGCGGGGTTCAGCGCGGCCGCGCGTGCCGCCTTCCGGGCGGCTGGCGGCTCCCGGCGTCGTCGCGGCCGAGCGGACTAGACTTGCGCGAGTGCGCCGGGAGCGCACGCATCCAGGGAGGAAGATCCAGCAATGAAGAGTTTCCTGTGGCTGCTCGTCGGCGTCGCACTCGGCTTCGCCGTCGCCCACAAGGTCAACGAGACCCCCAAGGGCCGCGAGTTCTTCAGCACGCTCGACAAGAAGGCGCGTGACTTCGGAGAGGCCGTCTCCGACGGCTACCGCCAGCGCGAGGCCGAGATCCGCTCGGCCATCGACGGCGACTGAGCCGCTCTTTCCCCCACAAACTCGCTTCGATCCGACCGGAACCCATGCAGACTGCTGAAATCCACCGCCGCTGGCTCGACTTCTTCGCCAAGCGCGGTCACACCGTCGTCCCCTCCGCCTCCCTCGTCAGCGACGACCCGTCGCTGCTGTTCACGGTGGCCGGAATGGTGCCGTTCGTCCCCTACCTGACCGGTGTCGTCCCCGCGCCCTTCCCGCGGGCGACCAGCGTGCAGAAGTGCATCCGCACCCTCGACATCGACGAGGTCGGCAAGACGCCGCGGCATGGCACCTTCTTCCAGATGTGCGGCAACTTCTCGTTCGGCGACTACTTCAAGGAGCAGGCGATCACCTTCGCCTGGGACCTGCTGACCACTTCCGAGGAGGAGGGCGGCCTCGGCTTCTCGCCCGACGACCTGTGGGTGACGGTGTACGAGGAGGACGACGAGGCCCGCGAGATCTGGCAGCGCGTGTCCACCCTCCCGCCGGAGCGCATCCAGGACCTCGGCAAGGACACCAACTACTGGTCGACCGGTCAGCCGGGACCGGCGGGCCCCTGCTCCGAGATCTTCTTCGACCGCGGCCCCGCGTACGGCATCGACGGCGGCCCGGCGACGGACGACGACCGCTACGTCGAGATCTGGAACCTCGTCTTCATGCAGTACCTGCGCGGCGAGGGCACCGGCAAGAAGGACTTCGAGATCCTGGGCGACCTGCCGAAGAAGAACATCGACACCGGCCTGGGCCTGGAGCGCGTCGCGTTCATCAAGCAGGGCGTCGACAACATGTACGAGATCGACCAGGTGCGCCCCGTGCTCGACCGTGCCGCCGAACTCGCGAACAAGCCGTACGGCAACGAGGCGCACGAGGACGACGTCCGGCTTCGCGTCGTGGCGGACCACGTCCGCAGCGCGCTGATGCTGATGACCGACGGCGTCACGCCGTCCAACGAGGGCCGCGGCTACGTGCTGCGCCGGCTGCTGCGCCGCACCGTGCGCGCGATGCGCCTGCTGGGCGTGGAGGACGCGACCTTCCCCGAGCTGTTCCCGGTCTCCCGCGACGCGATGAAGGCCGCCTATCCGGAGGTGGAGACCGAGTTCGCGCGCACCTCGCAGCTCGCGTACGCGGAGGAGGAGACGTTCCTCCGCACCCTCGCGGCCGGCACCAGCATCCTGGACACCGCGGTCGCGAACACCCGCAAGGCGGGCAAGGAGCAGCTCGCGGGCGACACCGCGTTCCTGCTGCACGACACCTACGGCTTCCCGATCGACCTCACGCTGGAGATGGCGGAGGAAGCGGGCCTCAGCGTCGACCGCGGCGCGTTCGACAGCCTGATGGCCGACCAGCGCGCCCGCGCCAAGGCGGACGCGAAGGCGAAGAAGACCGCGCTGGCCGACCTGTCGGTCTACAGCGCATTCCGCTCGCAGGGCGAGACCGTCTTCACCGGCTACACCGAGCTCGAGACCGAGTCGAGCGTGCTCGGCCTGATCGTGGACGGTCAGTCCGTGAACAAGGCGACGGAGGGCCAGGTCGCCGAGGTCATCCTGGGTGCGACCGCGCTGTACGCCGAGTCCGGCGGGCAGGACGCGGACGCCGGGACGATCGTCGGCCCCGGCTACGAGCTGGACGTGCTCGACGTGCAGAAGCCCGTGAAGGGCCTGATCAGCCACAAGGTGCTCGTGCGCAGCGGCGAGGTGGGCGTCGGCGCCCCCGCGACCAGCCTGGTCGACGCGCAGTACCGTCGCGGGGCGCGGCAGGCGCACTCCGGCACGCACATCATCCACGCGGCGCTGCGCCAGGTGCTCGGCCCCAACGCGCACCAGTCCGGTTCCTACAACAAGGCGGGCTACCTACGGCTCGACTTCTCGTGGAACCAGGCGCTGTCCCCGGAGACCCGCAGCGAGATCGAGGAGATCTCGAACAACGCGATCCGGGACAACCTCGAGGTGACGACGCGCGAGCTCCCGCTCGCCGAGGCCAAGGCGCTCGGCGCGATGGCGCTGTTCGGCGAGAAGTACGGCGACGTCGTCCGCGTCGTCGACATCGGCGGCCCGTGGTCCCGCGAGCTCTGCGCGGGCACGCACGTGTCCAGCAGCGCCGAGATCGGGATGATCAACCTGGTCAGCGAGTCGTCCGTCGGCTCCACCAACCGCCGCGTCGAGTCGCTGGTGGGCCTGGAGGCGTTCCAGGACCTCGCGGTCGAGCGCACGATCGTCTCGCAGCTCTCGAGCTCGCTGAAGACCCCGCGCGAGCAGCTGCCGGAGAAGATCGCCGACCTGATGGCGAGCCTCAAGGCGGCCGAGAAGCGCATCCAGGCGTTCGAGGCGCGCGCCGTCCTCGACAAGGTCCCCGGCCTGCTGGAGTCCGCGACCCGGCGCGGCGCGGTGACCGTCGTGGCGGAGGACGCGGGAACGCTGAACTCGGCGGACGACCTGCGCCTGCTGGTGACGACGGTGCGCGAGCGCCTCGGCTCCGACCCGGCGACCGTCGCCCTCGCCGCGCGCGCGGCGGGCAAGCCCGTCGTCATCGTCGCCACCAACCAGGCGGCGCGCGACGCCGGTGTGAACGCGGGCGCCCTCGCCAAGACGGCGGCGGGCATCCTCGGCGGCGGAGGCGGCGGCAAGGCCGACCTCGCGCAGGGCGGCGGCACCGACGCCGACGCGATCCCGGCGGCACTCGGCGCGGTGGCGTCGGCGATCGGGTAACGCGTGCGGACCGGAGTCCGGCTCGGCATCGACGTGGGCAAGGTCAGGATCGGCGTCAGCCGGTCCGACCTCCACGGGATGCTCGCCACGCCCCTGGAGACCGTCGCACGCTCCGAGGACGCTGCGGATCGTCGCAGGATCGCGGAGATCGTGAGCGAACTCGGAGTTTTCGAGATTATCGTCGGGTTGCCGTTGGCCCTCTCAGGCGCGCACACCGCATCCACCGCCGACGCCGTCGCCTTCGCAGAAGCGCTGGGCGCCGAGGTGGAGGCACCGGTGCGGCTGGTGGACGAACGGCTGAGCACCGTCTCCGCCCACTCCGCACTGCGGGCGTCCGGCAGAAACGCGAAAACTGCGCGTCCAGTGGTGGATCAGGTGGCGGCCACGATAATTTTGCAGCACGCCCTCGACGCGGAGCGCGCCACAGGCCGTCCGCCGGGTGACCCCGTCGAATAAGAGCATTGGACTGAAGCTTGTCGCACAATCCGCAGGAGAAGCCGGATCCCCCCGTGTTCCCTGCCGTGAACCGACCGCCGATGACCCGCAGGGAGGCGCGCGAGGCGCGTCAGGCCGCGGAGGCGCACGAGGCTGCGCAGGCCGAGCAGTCCGGTGATCGGCAGCCACCGGCGGCACCGCCGGTGACGGGACCGACCGAGTCGCCCGCTCAGCGCGACGCGCTCGAGGGACTCGACTTCGACTCCGTCATCACCGGTCCGATCGCGCGGGTGGACGCGGCGGACGAGCCGGAGCTCGAGTCGGTCGGCGCCATCCGGCACGGCTCCGAGCACGGGCACGACCACGACCATCCCGTCCGCGCCCTGTTCGGCGCGCTCGACGAGGAGCCGGAGTCGTCTCAGGCGGAGTCGCCGCTGGTCTGGCGGCAGCAGAACTACCTCTCGCACGAGGACGCCCCCAAGCGCAAGCGGCGCTGGGTCAGGCCGCTCGTGGTGACCGTCGTGGTCGTGGCGATCCTCGGCGGGCTGGCCGGGGGAGCGTACGCGTTCTTCCAGCCGCAGATCGCGAAGATCGTCACCGCGCTGACACCCGTCGACAACGACTACACCGGCAATGGCACCGGCGAGGTCATGTTCACCATCAAGTCGGGGGACACCGGCGACAGCATCGCGACCAACCTGCACAAGGCGGGCGTCACGAAGAGCTACGACGCGTTCTACTCACTGCTGCTGCGCCAGCAGCCGCAGGTCGAGTTCCAGCCCGGCGTGTTCAAGCTCGCGAAGGGGATGAGCGCGCAGGCGGCGCTGATCGCGCTGCAGGACCCGGCGTCGCGTGTCGAGAACACGGCGGTCATCCCGGAGGGGACGGCAGAGAAGGACATCCTGCAGATCGTCGCGGACAGCACCAAGATCCCGCTCGCCGACCTGCAGAAGGAGGCGAAGTCCCCCGCCCAGTACGGGCTGCCGCCGGAGGCGAAGACGCTCGAGGGCTTCCTGTTCCCCGCGACATACACGTTCGCGCCCGGCACCACGGCGAAGCAGGCCATCACCACGATGGTGGACCGGATGTTCCAGGCTCTCGACGACGCGGGGGTGAAGCCGGCCGACCGCTGGAAGACGATCGTGCTGGCGTCGGTCGTGCAGCGTGAGGCCGGGCTCAAGGACGACTATCCGAAGGTAGCGAGGGTCTTCCTCAATCGGATCGCGCAGGGCTGGGATCTGCAGTCCGACGCGACCGTCGCCTACGGCACGGGGAACACGCATCGGGTGGAGACCACGGACGCCGAGCGCGCCGACGCCGCGAACCCATACAACACGTACGTGCATCCGGGGCTGCCGGTCGGCCCGATCTCCAACCCCGGCGACCTGGCGATCAACGCGGTCGTGCACCCGGCGACCGGACCGTGGATGTTCTTCGTGACCTGGAACCTCAAGACCGGCGAGACGATCTTCTCGACGACCGAGGCGGAGCACGAAGCAGCAGTGGCGAAGTGGCAGCAGTGGATGAAGGACAACCCCGGGTATGAGTGACGCCAGCAACAAGACCGGACGCGACGAGTCGATCGAGGACGGCGTCTCCGAGGCGTCGGCGGAGGCCATGATCGCCGACCTGGTGGAGGCCGAGCGCGAGGCCGAGGCGGAGGAGAGCGCGATCGCCGAGGCGGAGGCCGCGGCCGAGAGCGAGGAGCCGGACGAACCAGCACCGACCCCCGCACCGGCCAAGCCGGCCGCGAAGAAGCCCAAGGCCGCCGCTACCGGCTCGAAGGCCCCCTCCACCGCGAAGACCCGCCAGAGCGGCCCCGCCCGCACGCTCGCGGTGCTCGGCTCGCCCATCGGCCACTCGCAGTCCCCGGCCCTGCACCGGGCCGCATATCGCGTGCTCGGCCTGAACTGGGAGTACGAGCCGGTCGACGTGTCCGAGGGCGCCCTCGCGGGCTTCATCGACGGCCTCGGTCCGGAGTGGCGCGGGCTCTCGCTCACCATGCCGCTCAAGCAGGCGGTGCTGCCGCTGCTCACCGACACCGACCGCGTCGCGGAGCAGACCGGCGCCGCGAACACCGTGCTGCTGGACGGCGAGGACGTCCGCGGCTTCAACACCGACGTCGCCGGCATGGTCCGCGCACTGCAGGCGGCCGGGCTCGAGAGCGCCCGCTACGTCCACATCCTGGGCGGCGGCGCCACCGCGGCGTCCGCGCTCGTCGCGGCGGCCGAGCTCGGCGCGGAGCGCGTTGACGTGCACGTGCGCAACCTCGAGAAGAGCGTCTGGATGGAGTCCCTCGCGCACGAGGCCGGGCTGATGGTCCGGCTGCGATCGTTCGCGCAGGCCGACCGCTCGCTGGACGTCCCCGACCTGGTGATCAGCGCCCTGCCGGGCGGCACCTCCACCGCCGCGGTCTACACCGACTCCACCCGGAGGCGCTCGCTGCTGTTCGACGTCGCGTACGACCCCTGGCCCAGCGCCCTCGCCGCCGATTGGCAGGCCGTGGGCGGACGCGTGGTGTCCGGCCTCGCGCTGCTCGTGCACCAGGCCCTGCTGCAGGTGCGCGTGTTCGTCTCCGGCGACCCGCTGCAGCCGCTGCAGGGCGAGGACGAGGTGCTCGCCGCGATGCTCGACGCCGTCGGCATCGACGCGGCCGGCGCGCCCCTCGGCGAGTGACAGCGGAGGCGTAACCCGGCGGGACGCTCCCGGGCACTGTGCCAGAATCGAAGCATGCTTCGTTGGCTCACCGCCGGGGAATCCCACGGCCCCGAACTCATCGCCGTCCTGGAGGGGCTCCCCGCCGGGGTGCCCGTCTCGCTCGACAACGTGCGCGCCGATCTGGCGCGCCGCAAGCTCGGCTATGGCCGCGGCGCGCGGATGAAGTTCGAGCAGGACGCGCTGGAGGTCTCGGGCGGCGTCCGGCACGGCCTGAGCCTCGGCAGCCCGATCGCGCTGCGCATCGGCAACACCGAGTGGCCGAAGTGGGTGGACGTGATGAGCCCCGAGCCGGTCGAGCCCGAGAAGCTGAGCTCGGGCCGCGGCGCGGCGCTCACCCGTCCGCGTCCCGGTCACGCCGACCTGGTCGGCATGCAGAAGTACGGCTTCGACGAGGCGCGCCCGGTCCTGGAGCGCGCGAGCGCCAGGGAGACCGCGGCGCGCGTCGCGCTCGGCGCCGTCGCCCGGTCCTTCCTCGCGGAGCTCGGGATCACTCTGGTCAGCCACACGCTGTCCATCGGCCCGGTGCGCGTTCCGGAGGGCGCCGCGCTGCCGAAGCCGGAGGATGTCGCCGCGCTGGACGCCGACCCGCTGCGCTGCTTCGATCCAGCGACCTCCGAGCGGATGGTCGCCGAGGTCGACGCCGCGCACAAGGACGGCGACACCCTCGGCGGCGTCGTCGAGGTGCTCGCCTACGGCCTGCCGCCGGGGCTCGGTTCGCACGTGCACTGGGACCGCCGGCTGGACGCGCAGCTCGCCGCCGCGCTCATGGGCATCCAGGCGATCAAGGGCGTCGAGGTCGGCGACGGCTTCCTGACGACCACGCGCCGCGGCTCCGAGGCCCACGACGAGCTCGTCGCCGAGGACGGCACCATCGTGCGCACCAGCGACAAGGCGGGCGGAACCGAGGGCGGGATGAGCACCGGAAGCGTGCTGCGCGTGCGCGCCGGGATGAAGCCGATCGCGACCGTCCCGCACGCGCTGCGGACGATCGACGTCGCCACCAGCGAGGCCGCGCCGGCGCACCACCAGCGCTCCGATGTCTGTGCCGTGCCCGCAGCGGGCGTCGTGGCGGAGGCGATGGTCGCGCTCGTGCTCGCGAACGCCGTGCTGGAGAAGTTCGGCGGCGACTCGGTGGCCGAGACGGCCCGCAATCTGCGCGGCTACCTCGACGCGATCCCGCAGAACCTCGCGACCGAGCGCCAGAGCGCTCCGTACGCCTGAGCGCCGCGGTGACGATCGTCCTGATCGGACCGCCGGCGGCGGGCAAGACCAGAATCGGCAAGCGGCTGGCCAAGCGGCTCGGCCTCCCGTTCGTGGACACGGACGCCGTCGTGGTCGCCCAGCACGGCCCGATCCCCGGCATCTTCGCCGAGCACGGTGAGCCGTACTTCCGAGAGCTGGAGCGCCAGGCGGTCGCCGAGGCGGTCGCGGAGCCCGGCGTCGTCTCCCTGGGCGGCGGCGCCATCCTGAACGCCGACACCCGGGCGGACCTGGCCGGGAAGCGGGTCGTCCTGATCACCGTGCAGCCGGAGGCGATCGCCAGGCGCATCGCGAACAGCAAGCGTCCGCTGGTGACCGACATCGAGTCCTGGAAGCGGCTCGTGGCCGATCGCCGCGAGCTGTACGAGTCGCTCGCCGACTACACCGCCGACACATCGTCCCGGCCGATCGAGACCATCGTGGAGGAGATCGCCCGCTGGGCCGAGGAGGGAATGGAATGACCGACGAACCCACCGAGATCCTGGTCGCGGGGGAGCGGCAGTACCCCGTGATCGTCGGGCGCGGACTGCGCTTCGACCTGGCACGGCACCTCGGGACCGGCGTGAGCAAGGTCCTCATCGTGCACGCCCCGACCCTGGGCGCCGCGGCCGCCGAGCTGCGCGAGTCGCTGCTCGGGCAGTACGAGGTGCTGCTGGCCGAGGTGCCGGACGCGGAGGCGGCCAAGCGCATCGAGGTCGCGTCCTTCCTCTGGCAGATCATGGGCCAGGCTGACTTCACCCGGTCCGACGCGGTGGTCGGCTTCGGCGGCGGCTCGGTGACCGACCTCGCCGGCTTCGTCGCGGCCACCTGGCTGCGCGGCGTGACGCTCGTGCAGGTCCCGACGACGCTGCTCGGAATGGTGGATGCGGCCGTCGGCGGCAAGACCGGCATCAACACCGCGGAGGGCAAGAACCTCGTCGGCGCCTTCTACGCCCCCTCCGCCGTCGTCTGCGACCTGGACACGCTGACCTCGCTCGGCCGCAACGAGCTGCTCGCCGGCTTCGCCGAGGTCGTCAAGTACGGCTTCATCGCCGAGCCGGAGATCCTAGACACCATCGAGCGGGACGTGGACGTCGCCACCGATCCCGAGTCTCCCGAGTTCCGCCGCCTGGTGGAGCTGTCGATCGGCATCAAGGCGCGCGTCGTCGGCGAGGACTTCACCGAGCAGGGCCTGCGCGAGATCCTCAACTACGGCCACACCCTCGGCCACGCCATCGAGCACGCCGAACGCTACCAGTGGCGGCACGGCGCCGCGATCTCGGTCGGGATGGTGTTCGCGGCCGAGCTCGGCCGGCTGAGCGGCCGCTTGAGCGACGAGGTCGTGGAACGGCACCGCCGCATCCTGGAGTCGCTGACGCTGCCCACCAGCTACCCGCTCGGCCGCTGGCAGACGCTGCTCGCCACGATGCAGCGGGACAAGAAGGCGCGCGGCAGTCTGCTGCGGTTCATCGTGCTCGACGACGTCGCCCGGCCCACCGTCCTCGCGGGGCCCGATCAGAGCCTGCTGTTCGCGGCGTACCAGGAGATCGGCTCCTGATGACGAGGTCGGTCGGGGAGCACCGGTAGGGTGAGCGGTGTGAGCAGCGTCCTCGTCCTCAACGGCCCCAATCTCGGCAGGCTCGGCACGCGCGAGCCCGACGTCTACGGGTCCGGCACCCTCGACGACCTGCGCGAGCTGCTGCAGCAGGACGCGCCGGAGCTCACGATCGACCTGCGCCAGACCGACACCGAGGGCGAGCTGCTCGGCTGGCTGCACGAGGCGATGGACAGCGGTTCGCCGGTCATCCTGAACGCCGGGGCGTGGACGCACTACTCGTACGCGCTGCACGACGCGGTCGGGATGGTCACCAAGGCCGGCGGCACCGTCATCGAGGTGCACATCTCCAACCCGCACGCCAGGGAGGAGTTCCGGCACACCAGCGTCATCAGCGCGGTGGCGAGCGGCGTCATCGCCGGTTTCGGCTTCGAGTCCTACCGGCTGGCCCTCGCGTCCATTCGCCGAAACGCGCGCTGACCTTTAGAATCTCTGGGGGCCTTCCGCTGGGCGGAGCCTTTCGTGGACGACGCCGCGGCGCCGCATCCACCCGAATCTTCCCGTAAACCGAATGGAACACGCGCATGGCATCGACCGCTGACATCAAGAACGGAATCGTCCTCAACATCGACGGACAGCTCTGGAGCGTGATCGAGTTCCAGCACGTCAAGCCGGGCAAGGGCGGTGCGTTCGTCCGCACCAAGCTGAAGAACGTCACCACGGGCAAGACCGTCGACCGCACCTACAACGCGGGCGCGAAGATCGAGATCACCAACGTCGACCGCCGCGACTACCAGTACCTGTACCAGGACGGCGCCGACTTCGTCTTCATGGACACCAGCGACTACGACCAGATCACCATCCCCGGCCCCGTCGTCGGCGACGCCGCCAACTTCATGCTGGAGAACCAGAACGTGACCGTGGCGCTGCACGAGGGCGAGCCGCTCTACGTCGAGCTCCCCGCCTCCGTCGTGCTGGAGATCACCTACACCGAGCCCGGCCTGCAGGGCGACCGCTCGACCGGCGGCACCAAGCCCGCCACCGTGGAGACCGGCTACCAGATCCAGGTCCCGCTGTTCCTCGAGACCGGCACCAAGGTCAAGGTCGACACCCGTACCGGCGACTACCTCGGCCGCGTCAACGACTAGTGAGCGCGAGGACCAAGGCGCGCAAGCGCGCCCTCGATGTGCTCTTCAGCGCCGACCTGCGGCAGCTCTCGCTGCCGCAGGCTCTGGCCGCGGAGGCCGAGCGCGCGGCGAACGAGCCGTCGCGTGAGGCCTCCTGGCTGTACGCCCGCGAGATCGTCGACGGCGTGATCGACCACCAGGACGAGATCGACGAGCAGATCGAGACGTACGCCCAGGGCTGGACGCTCGCCAGGATGCCCGCCGTCGACCGCGCCATCCTGCGCATCGGCGTCTGGGAGCTGCTCTTCAACGACGCCGTGCCGGAGGGCGTGGCGATCTCGGAGGCCGTCGAGGCGGCGACGGTGCTCTCGACCGACGACTCGGCCGGATTCGTGAACGGCCTGCTGGCCAAGATCGCGCAGAACAACCCGCGCGGCTGAAAGGGAACAGCATGAAGCGTCTCGTCCGCGTGCTCGCGGCGACCGTGCTCGCGATCGCGGTGGCCGGCGGCGCGGCCGCGTGCTCGCTGATGGGCGACTCGAGCTTCCCCGTCGCGACCGCCACGCCGCCGACCGGGATGGACGGCGCCGTCAACTTCGACGGCCGCTACGTCAGCGCGGGCACGGGCGAGAAGAAGGTCGACATCTGGTTCGACGCCATGTGCCCGTTCTGCGGCGAGTTCGAGCGCACCAACGGCGCGACGCTGGCGAACGCGGTGAAGGACGGCTCGATCACCGTGCGCCTGCACCCGATCACCTTCCTCGACTCGCGCTCGAACGGCACCGGCTACTCGACCCGCGCCGCGGCGGCGCTGGTCTGCGTCGGCGTGCACGACCCGAACAAGACGCTCGACTACTACCAGGCGCTGTTCACGGACCAGCCGGAGGAGGGCTCGAGCGGTCTGACCGACGAGGAGCTCGCCAAGCGCGCCACCGACCTCGGCATCGCGGACATCAGCGGCTGCCTCCAGCGCAGCGGTCCCTATCAGGCGTGGGCGCAGGCGAATACCGTCCACTCGCAGAACGGCCCCATCGAGGTCGACGGCACGAAGGTGCTGGATTCGATCCAGGGCACCCCGACCGTGCTGGTGAACGGGAAGCAGTACCCCGGCTCGGTCACCGACAAGAAGGCGTTCACGCGGTTCCTCGGAGAGTGAGCGGCGCACGGGACGGATGTCGGTGCGCGTCCTGTAGACTCACCACTCGGTAGACATCCTTTAACGAGCCGTCCTGTGAGGCGGGGAAGGAGGTCGGCGTGACAGCGCGCACCGTGCTGCAGCAGGCTGACATCTCCCGGGCGTTGACTCGGATCTCGCACGAGATCCTCGAGTCCAACCGGGGAACGAACGATCTGGTGATCCTGGGCATCCCGACGCGCGGCGTCGTGCTCGCCAGGAGGATCGCCGAGAACATCCAGCGCATCGAGCCGCAGGCGGTCGCCGATGCGGCGGAGATCGTCGGGGCGCTCGACGTCACGATGTACCGCGACGACCTGTCGCGGAACCCCACCAGGACCCCGCAGCCCACCTCGCTGCCCGGGCCGATCGACGGGAAGACCGTCGTCCTCGTCGACGACGTCCTCTACTCCGGGCGGACCATCCGGGCCGCGCTCGACGCGCTCGGCGACATCGGGCGGCCGCGAGCGGTGCGGCTGGCCGTCCTCGTCGACCGCGGGCACCGCGAGCTGCCGATCCGGGCCGACTTCGTCGGCAAGAACCTGCCGTCCGCCTCCTCCGAGCGCATCTTCGTGCGGCTGGACGAGATCGACGGCGAGGAGTCCGTGACCATCGAGGAGGGCGCGGCATGAGGCACCTGCTGTCGACCAAGACGCTGCTCCGCGAGGACGCCATCCGGCTGCTCGACGTCGCCGAGGACATGGCCGACGTGCAGGAGCGCGAGGTCAAGAAGCTGCCGACGCTGCGCGGCAAGACGGTCGTGAACCTCTTCTTCGAGGACTCCACGCGCACCCGGATCTCCTTCGAGGCAGCGGCGAAGCGGCTGTCAGCGGACGTCATCAACTTCTCCGCGAAGGGCTCCAGCGTCTCCAAGGGCGAGAGCCTCAAGGACACCGCGCAGACCCTCGCCGCGATGGGGGCGGACGCGGTCGTCGTCCGGCACAGCGCGTCCGGGGCGCCGCAGACGCTCGCGACCAGCGGCTGGATCGACGCCGGGATCGTCAACGCGGGCGACGGGATGCACGAGCACCCGACCCAGGCGCTGCTCGACGCGTTCACCATGCGCCGCCGGCTGCACGGGTCGGCCTCCCGCGGCAAGGACCTCGACGGCGTGGCGGTCACGATCGTCGGCGACATCCTGCACTCCCGGGTCGCACGCTCCAACGTCTGGCTGCTGCGCACGCTCGGCGCGCACGTGACGCTGGTCGCTCCGCCGACGCTGCTGCCGGTGGACGTGTCCGGCTGGCCGGCCGCGATCGGGTACGACCTGGACGCGGCCATCGCCGAGCGTCCGGACGTGGTGATGATGCTCCGGATCCAGGGCGAGCGCATGAACGCGGCGTTCTTCCCGACCACGCGCGAATACGCCAGGCGCTGGGGGCTGGACGAGGAACGGCTCGCACACCTCGGGCCCGATAGCATTGTCATGCACCCGGGACCGATGAACCGCGGGCTGGAGATCTCGGCAGCGGCCGCGGACTCGCCGCGTTCGACGGTGAGGGAGCAGGTCGCCAACGGCGTGTCCGTGCGGATGGCCGCCCTCTACCTCCTGCTGTCCGGTGCCGACCAGGAGGCGACGAAACGGTGAGTGAGCGTGTGAACGAGACGAAGTACCTGATCAGCGGCGCGACCCTGGCCGACGGCACGCGCACCGACCTGCTCGTCGCCGACGGCCGCATCGCGGAGACAGGCACCGGACTCTCCGCCGCCGGCGCCACGGCGATCGACGCGGACGGGCTGCTCGCGCTGCCCGGTCTCGTCGACCTGCACACCCATCTGCGCGAGCCCGGCTACGAGCAGAGCGAGACCGTCCTGACCGGGACGCGCGCGGCGGCGGCCGGCGGGTTCACCGCGGTGTTCGCGATGGCGAACACGTCGCCGGTGGCCGACACCGCCGGTGTCGTCGAGCAGGTGCTCAGCCTGGGCGAGGCGGCCGGCTACGCGACGGTGCGCCCGATCGGCGCGGTCACGGTCGGCCTGGCGGGCGAGCGGCTCGCCGAGCTCGGCGCGATGGCGGACTCCCGCGCCGCCGTCCGGGTCTTCTCGGACGACGGCAAGTGCGTCTCCGACCCGCTGCTGATGCGCAGGGCGCTCGAGTACGTGAAGGCGTTCGACGGCGTGATCGCGCAGCACGCGCAGGAGCCGCGGCTCACCGAGGGCGCGCAGATGAACGAGGGCGCGCTCTCGGGCGAGCTCGGGCTGGCCGGCTGGCCGGCCGTCGCGGAGGAGTCGATCATCGCCAGGGACGTCCTGCTCGCCGAGCACGTCGGCTCCCGGCTGCACGTCTGCCACGTCTCCACCGCCGGGTCTGTCGATGTGATCCGCTGGGCGAAGGCGCGCGGGATCGACGTGACCGCCGAGGTCACGCCGCACCACCTGATGCTGACCGAGGAGCTGGCCTCCGGGTACGACGCCAGGTACAAGGTCAACCCGCCGCTGCGCCGTGCCGAGGACGTGGAGGCGCTGCGCGCGGGCCTCGCCGACGGCACCATCGACATCGTCGCGACCGACCACGCTCCGCATCCGGTCGAGTCGAAGGACTGCGAGTGGGACGCCGCCGCGTTCGGGATGGTCGGCCTGGAGTCCGCGCTCAGCGTCGTCCAGGCCTCCGTCGTCGACAACGGGATGCTCGGCTGGGCCGACATCGCGCGCGTGCTCTCGGCGACGCCCGCCAGGATCGGCCGGCTGGCCGGCCACGGCGGACCGATCGAGGCCGGAGCGCCCGCGGAGCTGTTCCTGTACGACCCGACGGCCTCGCGCTCCTTCTCCACCGGCGACCTGGCAGGCAAGGGCGTCAACTCGCCGTACCTGTCGATGACGCTGCCGGGCCGCGTCGCCTGGACGTTCCACCGCGGCGTCGCGACCGTTGCCGACGGCGCGGTCGTCGACCAGCTGGAGGTGAGCCGTGGATAAGCTGCTGCCGACCATCGGCATCCTCGCCGTCGTGATCGTCGTGCTCCTGCTCGCGATCATGGGCTGGCGACGACGGATGCGCCGCGACGCGCCGGCGGGCGGCGGGTACACCGCCCCCGCGACGCTCGCGGCGCCGACCACGACGGCCGACGTCCTCTACGTGGCGACCACCAAGGCGGGAGAGCACCTCGAACGGCTCGCCCTGCCCGGGCTGGCGTACCGCGGAAAGGGGACCGTGGAGGTCTCCCCGGACGGCGTGCGGCTGCGCGTCGCCGGCGAGCAGCCGGTCTTCGTCCCCGCCGCCGCGCTCAGCGGCGTGGGCGCCGCGACGGTCGCGATCGACCGCGCGGTGGAGCGCGACGGCCTGCTCCGGCTCGGCTGGACGACCTCCGGCGGCACCGCCGCCGACAGCTACTTCCGGGTCGTCGACCCGGCCGGGCGCGGGGGGGGGACCCCGGCGCGCGAAAACATACTCCCCCCCCCCAGCCCCCCCGGGCGCCCGAACCACCCCGCCACCACAGGTGCCCCGCACTGG
>NZ_JBQCGZ010000133.1:0-35722 GCF_051955155.1 Leifsonia sp. | reverse complement strand
TCATCGTGGCGCTGCGCCGCCGCGCGAACGCCGGATAGCCAGCAGAACGCACGCGACGGCCGCCACCCCGATCGGGGTGGCGGCCGTCGCGTGCGTTCTGCTGGCTATCCGGCGTTCGCGCGGCGGCGCAGCGCCACGATGACGGCGCCGGCGATGACCGCGGCGAACGCGCCCGCCGCGAGCAGCGGCGTGCCGTCCATCCGAGAGCCGGTCGAGGCGAGCTCGCCCTCGGAGCCGCCATCGCCCGTGGCCGCCGGGGCCGGGTCGGCCGCGGCGACGGCGACCGTCGCGGCGCCCACCTGCACGCCGTTCACGATGACGACGACGCTGTGCGTCCCTGCCGGGAGGGTCGCCGGGATCGACGCGGACAGCGTGAAGGCGCCCGCGGCGTCCGTCGACACCGTCCCGAGCAGCACGGGGTCCGAGTGCAGCTCGACGCGCACGCCGGAGACGTTCGCCGCGAACCCGGCGCCGGCGACCGTGACCCGGCCGCCCGCGACCAGGTCGCCGGTCACGGTGACCGTGCCGTGGACCGTGGTGGGATCGGGCGTGCCCGGGTCGGTGCCCGGCCCGCCCGCCTCGACCGTGACCGGGGCGGACGCCGGGGACGCCGGGGAGGAGCCGATCGCGTTCGTCGCCGCGACCGTCGCGGTGTACTGTCCGGCGGCCAGCCCGGCGAACGTCGTGCTCAGCGCGCCGGCGTCCAGCGTCCGGCTCGTGCCGTCGGAGAGCCGCACGGTGTAGCCGGTGATCGGCGAGCCGCCGTCGGCGGGCGCCGCCCAGGAGACGGTCACGTCCGAGCCGTTCACCGTGGCGGTGGGCGCGGCCGGTGCCGCCGGAGCGGTGGCGGACGGCGCGAGCGTCGCCCGGTAGGCGGTCATGTACGCGAGCTTGCCCGGCTTGGCGCTCGAGTACGGCTGCGCGAGCTTCGCCCACTCCCCCTTGGTCTCGGCCTTGCCGTCGTTCCACGCCGTGAACGCGGACAGGTCGGCCGCGGTGTAGCCGCTCTCGGCGTCCACGACCTCGCCGGGAGCGAGCGCCACCTGCGCCTGCGTGATCTGCTTCACGAGCGCGAGCGAGGCGTCCCAGTCGTCCTGGTTCCAGCCGGCGACGTCGATGCCGGTCTGCGCCCGCAGCCAGGTGCCCCAGTAGAACTCCTGGAACGGCACGGCACCGTCGGCCGAGTAGCCGATGTCCCGCGCGAAGTACATGATGCTGCGGTAGCGGTCGTCCTCGAAGCTCGCCAGGCCGACGGACTTCGGCAGCTGCGCTGGCGTGATCGCGTTGCCGTCGACGTCGCGCAGCCAGGTCCACTTGTTCGCCTTCATGACATCCCAGAACGCGGCGTCGTCGAGCCCGCTCAGGTTGCCGAGCACCCGGAGCCGCACGTGCGTGTCCATGCCGCCCTGGGCGTCCTCGGCGAACGAGGTCAGGGTGTGGTGCCCGTCGGTCAGGTAGAGCGCGCCCTTCGGGCCGATCACGACCGTCTTCATCGGCGCGATCGAGTCGGCGGTCTCCGAGCCGAGCGGGATGGTGCAGCTGAACGACGAGGAGTCGCGCAGCGTGGAGGCGGCGGTCGTCGCGGCAGCGGCGCCCTGGCCGTTCGCCTCGCACCAGTCGTCGAACTTCTTGTTGACGGCGTCCTTGCTGAGCGCGGTCGAGTACCGGCCGAGCTTGTAGTAGACCTCGTCGTAACCGAGCGAGGGCTGAGTCGGGTGCACGTCGCCGATGCGCACGTCGAGCAGCTGCTCCGGCTCCGCGCACAGCGCGCGGGTGTCTCCGGCGACGCAGCTCGGGTCTTTGATGTCGGTGCCGGCGGGGACGGCGGCGGCGGGCGCGGCGATCGCGACGGCGCCGAGCGCCGTGCCGATGGCCAGGACGGCGCCGACGAGGGCGCCGAGGGGTCGATGGGTCACGCGTGATCCGTTCTCTGAGGGGATGTTCAGGAATCCACCTCACGACCCTGCTGAGGTCAGGCCACCACGGTGTTGCGGGAGGGTGAACGGACCGCGTCCCGCGGGTGAACGCGCGGTGCGGGTGTCGTCGCGAGAGGCCTCAGTACTCGCCCTTGATCACGAAGAACGAGCCCCGGATGGTGCCGGCCAGCTTCGACTTCTGCCGCGCGAACTTGAAGGCGGACAGCTCCTCCGGCACCTCCATGCCGTCGGACAGCTTGAAACCGACCGCGCGCTTGCCGCCCGGCTCGAGCGTGTAGAGCACGTTGATGGACAGGCCGGACTCGTAGAAGACGTACGTCCAGCGCACGCCCTCCACCTCGAAGTCGGTCGCCTCCAGCGCCGGGGAGGCGATCACGATGTCGCGCTCCTGGCTGAGGATGCGGGCCACCCGGTCCACCGCCTCTGCCGCCTCCGCCGCCGGCTCGGTGGTGAAGACGTGCGCGTACTTGTTGCGGAAGTAGCGGGCCTCGTTGGCGCGCAGCCCGGCCAGCGCCGGCGCGACCGGCGACGACTCCAGGCCGACTGTTGACACGTTCTCGAAGTCGACGACGTACGACATGCACCCTCCCGGATCGGTTCGCTGGCTCAACGGTACTGCCTCGGCCGCCTCCCCGGCCGGGTCAGGCGAGCACGCGCCGCATCAGCCAGCGGTCGGCGCCGCCGGAGTGCGCCGTCGTCTCGGCGTGCTTCCGGAAACCGTGCGCCTCGAACAGCGCGACGGTGCCGACGTAGCCGCTGATCACGTCCACCTTGGCCCCGCCGGTGTCGACCGGGTACCCCTCCACCAGCTCGGCGCCCGCCGCGCGCGCGTGCTGGACCGCGCCGTCCAGCAGCTCGTGCATCAGCCCGCGCCCGCGGAACCCGGCGCGCACCACGAAGCACACGATGGACCAGGGATCCCGCTCCTCGTCCAGGTGCGGGATGGTGCGCGAGTTCAGCAGCCGCCGGTACGTCGACTTCGGCGCGACCGAGCACCACCCGGCGACCTGATCGTCCACGTACGCGAGCACGCCCGGCCCCGGCTCGCGCTCGCACTCGTCGTGCATGTACGCGATCCGCTCCGGCATCCCGAGCCGCGCATCCCGGTACGACATGCACACGCAGCCGCCCCCGCCCGGCTTCCGCGGCACCATGAACGTCGCGAAGTCATCCCAGCGCCCGGTCGCGGGCAGCACCTCGATCCCCATGAGGGGATGCTAGCGGTGGGGTCCGACGCTCAGGGCCGGCACGCGAGACCTCTTCGTCGACGCGGCAGCGAACTGCGTGCGGACGGGAGGGACAACGGGCGGCGACCAGGCCCGGCTGCCTCACCCCGCGGACCACAGCTCCTCGGCGTCGAGAGTCAGGTCGATCAGCTGGCGCAGGAGGCCGCCCATCGATGTCGACCGCAGCAGCGTGTACCTGTCGTACTCGCCCAGCGGAGCGATCGCCGCCAGCTGCCACGCGGCGGCGGCGGGGTCGTCCGAGAGTTCGGTGTCCGCATCGGAGGGCGTCCGGCCGATGCGGGCGATCGCACGGCGGACGACCGCCTCTGCCTCTGCCAGCAGCGGCGCAAGCGCCTCGGACCATTGCAGCTCGGGCAGCATCGAGAGTTCGGCCCGCGGATACGGGTCATCGTCGACCCAGCGCTCGACGGTGAACCGTCGGGTTCCGACGCCGACGATGAGCAGATCCCCAGCGCCCGCGGCGGCGCTCACCAGGCGCGCCATCGTCCCGACCGACGCACGCTGGTCGCCGCCCCCGGCCTCGGGTCCGCGCTCGATGAGGACGACGCCGAACTCGAATCCCGGTTCGTCTTCGTCGAGCAGCCGTCCGACCATCGTGAGATAGCGCGGTTCGAACACCCGCAGCGGGACCGGCACGCGAGGGAACAGCACAGATCCGAGAGGAAACATCGGTGATGCGGCCATACTCCAGTGAAGCACCGCCGGCGTAGAGTCGACAGGTGCCCCGACCGCGTCCCGAGATCCCCGGACCGGGGCAGGAGTCCGTCTGGGACTACCCGAGGCCGCCGCGCGTCGAGCGCGTCGCCACGCCGGTCACGATCCGCCTCGGCGGTCGGCTCATCGTCGAGACCCGAGACGTCGTCCGGGTGCTCGAGACCAGCCACCCACCGGTCTACTACCTCCCGATGGCGGACTTCGCACCCGGCGCCCTCGTCGACGCCGACGGTTCGTCTTTCTGCGAGTTCAAGGGGACCGCACGGTATCTCGATGTGCGCGGTGGAGGCGAGGTGCGGTCGGCGAGCGCGTGGAACTACCCGAACCCGTCGCCGGGGTTCGAGTCGCTCCGCGACCGCGTCGCCGTCTACGCGCAGCAGATGGACGAGTGCACGGTCGGCGGCGAGGTCGTCACCCCGCAGCCCGGAGGCTTCTATGGCGGCTGGATCACGAGTGCCGTCGTGGGACCCTTCAAAGGCGTGCCGGGATCGCAGGGCTGGTAGCGCCCAGAATCGGCTCAGGCGCGGAGGAGGAGTCGCAACCGGACACGCCGTCGGATGGGACCGATCGGAGGATGTCCGGGGGCGTTCGCACCGGATCTCCTCCCTTTCGGGGCAGTGCCTAGACGTTGAACCGGAATTCCACCACGTCCCCGTCCTGCATGACGTAGTCCTTGCCCTCCATGCGGGCCTTGCCGCGGGAGCGGGCCTCGGCGACGCTGCCCGCGTCGACCAGGTCGTCGAAGGAGATGACCTCGGCCTTGATGAAGCCCTTCTCGAAGTCGGTGTGGATGACGCCGGCCGCCTGCGGGGCCTTCCAGCCCTTGTGGATGGTCCAGGCGCGGGACTCCTTGGGGCCGGCGGTCAGGTAGGTCTGGAGGCCCAGGGTGTCGAAGCCGATGCGGGCCAGCTGGTCGAGGCCGGACTCCTCCTGGCCGGTGGAGGCGAGCAGCTCGGCGGCGTCGGCCGGGTCGAGGTCGATCAGCTCGGACTCGAGCTTGGCGTCCAGGAAGACGGCCTGCGCGGGCGCGACCAGCGCGGCGAGCTCGGCGCGGCGGGACTCGTCGGTGAGGACGTCCTCGTCCACGTTGAAGACGTAGATGAACGGCTTGGCGGTCAGCAGCCCGAGCTCCTTGACCGGCTCCAGATCCAGGTCGGACGAGGACAGCGGCTTGCCCGAGTTCAGGTACTCGATCGCGGCGCGCGCGGTCTCCAGCACCACCGGCTCGAGCTTCCGGCCCTTGACCTCCTTCTCGTAGCGCGTCTCCGCCTTCTCGAGCGTCTGCAGGTCGGCGAGGATGAGCTCGGTGTTGATCGTCTCCATGTCGCCCGCGGCGTCCACCTTGCCGGCGACGTGGACGACGTCGGGGTCGCTGAAGCCGCGCACCACCTGGGCGATCGCGTCGGCCTCGCGGATGTTGGCGAGGAACTTGTTGCCGAGGCCCTCGCCCTCGCTCGCGCCCTTGACGATGCCGGCGATGTCCACGAAGGACACCGGGGCGGGCAGGATGCGCTCGCTGCCGAACAGCTTCGCGAGCGTGTCCAGGCGCGGGTCGGGCAGGTTCACCACGCCGACGTTCGGCTCGATCGTGGCGAACGGGTAGTTCGCGGCGAGCGCCGTGTTCTTGGTCAGGGCGTTGAAGAGGGTGGACTTGCCGACGTTGGGCAGGCCGACGATACCGATAGTGAGAGCCACGGTCGACCATTCTACTGGCCGCGCTCAGCCCTCCCTGCTGGCGCGGTAGCAGCGGGTGACGTACGGCAGCTCGATCCGGTCCGCTCCCGCCAGCTCGGGATGCTCGGCGTGCAGCCGGCGCAGCGACGCGATGACGGCCGCCTGCGCGTCCGGGTCCTTGGTGATGAAGTAGGAGCGGGAGCGCGCGAGGTCGAGCAGCCCGTCGAGCGTCAGCTCCTGCACCCAGCGGACCGTGCGCTTCTCGACCGGGCCGAACGGGGCGGACAGCGCCGGCTCGTCGTCCTCGCCGAACGTCGCCTCCCCTGCTCCCATCAGCTCGCCGAGCTCGCGCACCCAGTCGACGCTCTCGTCCCTGTCGTTCCAGACCAGGCCGAGCCTGCCGCCGGGACGCAGGACGCGCGCGACCTCCGGGACGGCGAGGGACTCGTCCACCCAGTGCCAGGCCTGCGCGGCGACGACGAGGTCGACGCTCGCGTCGCCGAGCGGGAGGCGTTCGGCGCTGCCGACCCGCGCCTCCACCCCGGGCAGCCGCTCGCCGAGCACGCGCAGCATCTGGTGGGAGGGGTCGACCGCGGTGACGTCCAGGCCGAGCGCGACCAGTTCGGCGGTGAGCTTGCCGGTGCCGGCGCCGAGGTCGAGCACCGGCCCGCGGATGCCGTCCGCGAGCCAGGCCACCGCCTCCGCCGGGTACCCGGGCCTCGCCGCGTCGTACACGTCGGCGGCCCGATCGAACGCTGCCGCGTGCTCCTCCTTGTCCCGTCGCTCGCGCATGCCCCGACCCTACGCGCCACCCGGCCGCCCACCCGCCGAGTACGCAGATTCTCTGCGTACTCGACCGTTCGGGCCGCCTTTTCTGCGTAGTCGACGGGTGGGGAGTACAGGAGCGAGGCGGGGGCTGTCGGCGTGGGAGGCGGGGGGACGTCGGTGGGCCGTGCGAGCATGGCCGCGTGCCACTGGACTTCACCGCCATCGACTTCGAGACCGCGAACTCCTCGGCGGCGTCCGCCTGTTCGGTCGGCCTGATCAAGGTGCGGGACGGCAAGGTGGTGGATCGCGCCGGCTGGCTCATCCAGCCGCCGCTCGGGCACGACCACTTCCAGGAGTGGAACGTGCGCATTCACGGCATCCAGCCCCAGGACGTCGTCGGCGCCGCCGGCTGGGTGGACCAGCTGACCGATCTGGTCGAGTTCGCGGAGGACGACCACCTGGTCGCGCACAACGCCGGCTTCGACATGGGCGTGATCCGCGCCGCGTGCGCCGCCACGTTCGTCTCCTGCCCGGAGTACCGCTATCTGTGCAGCCTGCAGGTGGCCAGGCGCACCTACCACCTGGAGTCGTACCGCCTCCCGGTCGCGGCGATGGCCGCCGGCTTCGAGGACTTCCACCACCACGACGCGCTGGCGGACGCCGAGGCGTGCGCGGCGATCGTGATCCACGCGGCCCGCCGCCACGGGGCGACGACGGTCGACGACCTGGCCGCGCTGACCGGCGCGCGCGTCGGCCGGATCGGCATCCCCGCCGCGGCCTGAGCCCGGCGTCCCCGCCCCCGGCGGCGCGTGAGCCCGGCGTCCCGTCCCCGCTGCCCGCCTCCGGCTTGCCCCATCGCCGGCGCTTCTGCGCCCAGTGTCGGCGGCCCCTGCGAGACTGACCGCATGGACATCCTCGCCCTGCTGATCGGTCTCATCCTCGGCCTCCTCGTCGGCGCTGCCGGTGCGGGTTTCGCCGTCGCGAAGCTGCTGCGCGGCCGGTCGGTGGATGCGACTCCCGCGGCTCCCGTGGAGGACCCCGCTGTGACCGCGGCCCGGCACGCGGCCGAGCTGGCGCAGGTGCGCGCGGCCGAGGCCGCCGTGCAGGCGGAGATCCGGGCGGACCTGGCCGCAGCCGACGCCCGCCTCGACGCACTGCAGGCGCAGCTGCGGGACGCGCAGGAGCTGCACCGCGAGACCGTCGAACAGCACCGGGCAGAGCTGCAGGCGCAGGCGGAGCGCGAGCGCGCGGAGAGCAAGGTGCTGCAGGCGCTCGCTCCGGTCCGGGAGAGCCTCACCGACATGCAGCGCAAGGTCGTGGAGCTCGAGACGCAGCGCCACCAGCAGCACGGCCAGCTCGCCCAGCAGCTGCGATCGGCCGCGGAGTCCGAGGAGCGGCTGCGCAGTACCGCGGAGGCGCTCGCATCTGCGCTGCGCTCCAACAGCACGCGCGGCGTGTGGGGCGAGACGCAGCTGCGCAGCGTCGTGGAGGCGGCCGGCCTGATCGAGCGGGTGGACTTCGACCTGCAGTCGAGCATCCACTCGGAGTCGGGCGCGGGACGGCCGGACATGATCGTGCACCTGCCGGGCGGCAAGAGCATCGCGCTGGATGCCAAGGTGCCGTTCAACGCGTACCTGGAGGCGAGCCAGATCCCGGCGACCGCGACCGGCAGCGAGGCGGCCCAGCGCGAGGCGCTGCTGAAGCAGCACGTGAAGGCGGTCCGCGACCACATCACCGCGCTCGGCAGCAAGGCGTACTGGACCGGTCTGGAATCCTCGCCCGAACTGGTCATCGCGTTCATCCCGAGCGAGTCGCTGGTGTCGTCCGCGCTCGAGGCCGACCCCTCCATCATGGAGTTCGCGTTCGGCAAGCGGGTGGCCCTCGCCTCCCCCGTCACGCTCTGGTCGGTGCTCAAGACGGTGGCGTTCAGCTGGCAGCAGGACGTGCTGACCCAGGAGGCCAAGCAGCTGTTCGACCTGAGCCGCACGCTCTACACGCGGCTGTCGACCACGGCCGGCCACATCGAGAAGCTCGGCCGTTCGCTCGAGCGCACGATCAAGGACTACAACGGCTTCGTCGGCTCGTTCGAGCGCCAGGTGTTCCCGGCGGCGCGCAAGCTGAACGCGCTGGACGAGTCCAAGGTGATCGGCGTGCTCGAGGGCATCGAGGAGTCGCCGCGCGAGCTGACGGCGTTCGAGCTGGTCAGCGAGCGGGACCGCGTCGCCGAGGGCCACGAGCTGGAGCCGCGCGACATGCACGGCATCGACAAGCTCGCGGCCCAGGAGCAGGAGCGCGCCCACGCGCACGACGCGGACGCGGACACCGCCTCCGGCGCGGCCTAGCCAGGCCGCCGAGCGCAGGAAAAACGCTCCGAATCGCGCGAAATCGGAGCGTTTTTCCTGTGCTCGGCGGCTGGCGGGCGGCGGGCGCCGACGGCCGACCGCGCTCAGAGCTGGTCGGGCTCGAGCCACTTCTCGGCGAGGTGGTCCGCGAGCACGCGGCGGATCGTGCCGGACTTCGAGCGCAGCACGATCGACTCGGTCTTGATGATCGGGCCCTTGCGCCGCACGCCCTCCACCAGACCGCCGTCGGTGACGCCGGTCGCGACGAAGAACGTGTTGTCGCCCTTGACCAGGTCGTCCGCGCCGTAGACCTTGTCCATGTCGAGGCCCACCGCGATGCCCTGCGCGCGCTCGGCGTCGTCCTTCGGCGCGAGCCTGCCCTGCATGAAGCCGCCGAGCGCCTTGATCGCGCACGCGGTCGTGATCCCCTCGGGGCTGCCGCCGATGCCGACGCACATGTCGATGCGGGACTCGTACCGGGCGGCGTTGATCCCGCCGGCCACGTCGCCGTCCAGCATCAGCCGGGTCCCGGCGCCCGCAGCGCGGATCTCCTCGATCAGCCCCTCGTGCCGCGGCCGGTCCAGCACAGCGACCCGGATCTCGCCCACCGGCTTGCCCTTCGCCTTGGCCAGCTCGCGGATGTTGTCGCCGATCGGCTGCGAGAGGTCGACGACGCCGCGGCCTTCCGGCCCGGTGACGATCTTGGACATGTAGAAGACGCTCGACGCGTCCAGCATGGTGCCGCGGTCGGACACTGCGATCACCGAGAGCGCGTTCTGCCGGCCGGCCGCGGTCAGCGAGGTGCCGTCGATCGGGTCGACCGCGATGTCCACCGCCGGCCCCCGGCCGTTGCCGACGTGCTCGCCGTTGAACAGCATCGGCGCGTTGTCCTTCTCGCCCTCGCCGATCACGATCACACCGTCGAAGTTCACCGTGCCCAGGAACTTGCGCATCGCGTCCACCGCCGCGCCGTCCGCCGCATTCTTGTCGCCCCGGCCGATCCACGGCGTCGCCCGGATGGCCGCCGCCTCCGTCGCCCTGACCAGCTCCATGGCCAGGTTCCGGTCCGGATGCGTGAAGTGGGATGCGGTGTCGGTGCTGGTCATGATGGGTCCTCCCGGACGAATCGAAACGGCGTTGTCTGACCGCCGGACGGCGGCGCCCCCAGTGTATCCGCGCGCCCCCCTCCCGGCCCCGTCCCCGCACGAACGTTCACCCGCCATCCACACCCCCGCCTCCGAGTACGCAGAAACGGCCCCGAGACGACCGAGTACGCAGAGAATCCGCGTACTCGGCCGCGTGCGACGGGCGGGCGGGGGTGGATGGGGGGCTCGGTATGATGAGAGCCGTTCGACACCTGATTCCTTGAGGAGCTGCAATGCCCATCGCAACGCCGGACCAGTACGCAGAGATGCTCGACAAAGCGAAGGCGGGTGGATTCGCTTATCCGGCGTTCAACGTGTCGTCGTCCCAGACGATCAACGCCGTGCTCCAGGGACTCACCGAGGCGGGCAGCGACGGCATCATCCAGGTGACCACCGGCGGCGCCGACTACTTCGCCGGCCAGTCGGTCAAGGCCCGCGCCACCGGCGCGCTCGCGTTCGCGCGGTTCGCCACCGAGGTCGCCAAGAACTACCCCATCACCGTCGCGCTGCACACCGACCACTGCCCGAAGGGCGCGCTCGACGACTTCGTGCTGCCGCTGATCGCTGCCTCCGAGGAGGAGGTCCGCGCCGGCCGCAACCCGATCTTCCAGTCGCACATGTGGGACGGCTCTGCTGTGCCGCTGGCCGAGAACCTCGAGATCGCGCAGGACATGATCAAGCGCACCAAGGCGATCAACGCGATCCTCGAGGTCGAGATCGGCGTCGTCGGCGGCGAGGAGGACGGCGTGCGTCACGAGGGCTCCAACGAGGCCCTCTACACCACGCTCGGCGACGTCGAGCAGGCGGTCGAGGCGCTCGGCCTCGGCGAGAACGGCCGCTACATGGCCGCGCTCACCTTCGGCAACGTCCACGGCGTCTACAAGCCGGGCAACGTCAAGCTCCGCCCCGAGCTGCTCAAGGAGATCCAGGACGGCCTTGCCGCCAAGTACGGCACCGGCCCGAAGCCGCTGGACCTCGTCTTCCACGGCGGCTCCGGCTCGACCGACGCGGAGATCGCCGAGGCGGTCCGCAACGGCGTCGTGAAGATGAACATCGACACCGACACCCAGTACGCGTTCACGCGCTCGGTCGCCGGTTACATGTTCGAGAACTACGACGGCGTCCTCAAGGTGGACGGCGAGGTCGGCAACAAGAAGGCGTACGACCCGCGCGCGTGGGGCAAGGTCGCCGAGTCGGCGATGGCGGCCCGCGTGGTCGAGGCGACGCAGCAGCTGGGCAGCGCCGGCCACTCCGGCAAGTAAGCGGCACGGGAGGGGGCGGCCGCGTGGCGGAGGACGAGAAGCGCCAGGACGGGCAGGGGGACGAACGCCCGCGCCCGCAGTTCGGCGAGCTCGCGCCTCCCGGCTGGACCTGGCATCCGCCGCAGGACGCCGACCGGCTGGACACGGCGCGGCACTCCCCCGCCGCGTCCGAGCCGGAGCCGGCCGCCCCGCCTCCCCCCGCGTACGACCGCCCCGCTCCCGACCGCTCCGTGCCTCCGCAGCTGCGCGCGGCGGGACCACGGTGGAACCTGACGTTCACGATCCTGCTGCTGGTCGGCGGCTTCTTCGGGATGACGTATTCGATCGGCACGCTGCAGGCGCTGCCCGCGGCGATGGAGCTGCTGCACAGCACGCAGCATCTCGGCCCGTTCACGCGCGACCCCTCGGTCGGCGGCCTGATCACCGGCGGTTCGATCGCGATGGCGGCGATCTGGGCCGTCTCGCTCGGCCTGACGATCTGGCTTCTCGTGCAGAAGCGGCTCTCGTTCTACGTCCCGCTGATCGCCGGCGTCGTCGCCCTGATCACGCTGTTCGTGATCGTCGGGATCGTGCTGGCGACCGACCCCGTGCTGCTCGACTTCTACGGCGGCGTCGCCCCCGCGACGCCCGCCCCGAGCGTGCCCACCAGCTCCACCTGACCAGGCCGCCGTCCGTTCCGGAGTTCTGCACGCGACACGCCGTGCCGCACCGTGCAGAACTCCGGGACGGATGAGCGTCAGGCGGCGGACTGCTCGCGGGCCTCGGCGAGACCCTGCGCGAGCGGCGTGGTGGGACGGCCGATCAGCTCGGCCAGCGTTGTGGTCGCCTCCGCGAGCGCGCCGTCCCGGATGTTGCCGTCGAGCGCGACGACGAAGCCCGCCGTCCCCTCGTCGAGCCCGGCGTCGGTGAGGATGCGCGTGTGCTCCTCCGGGCTCACCGAGCGGTAGGCCACCTCGCGGCCGAGGATGTCGCCGATCGTGCCGGCGAGCTCGGCGAACGTCCACGCGTCGTCGCCGGAGAGCTCGTAGACCGCGCCCTCGTGGCCGGACCCGACGAGCACCGCGGCGGCGGCCTCCGCGTAGTCCTTGCGCGAGGCGCTGGCGACCCGGCCCTCGCCCGCGCTGCCGACCAGCTCGCCGGTGGCGGCCGCGGTGTCCAGCTGGCCGACGTAGTTCTCGGTGTACCAGTTGTTGCGCAGCACGGTCACGGGCAGGCCGGAGGCGGCGAGCAGCCGCTCGGTCTCGGCGTGCTCCGGCGCCAGCACCAGGTCGGTGTCGGTCGCGCGCGGCGCGCTCGTGTAGACGAGTCGGCCGACGCCCGCCCGCACGGCGGCGTCGATCGCGTTGCGGTGCTGGCCGACGCGCTTGCCCACCTCGGAGCCGGACACGAGCAGAACCGCGTCGGCGCCGGCGAAGGCCGCGTCCAGGGTCTCCGGCGTCTCGAAGTCGATGACGGCGGTCTGCACGCCGCGCGCGGCGAGCGTGGCGAGCCGCTCGGCGCTGCGGCCGGCGGCGCGGATGTCCGCGGCGGGGACGCCGCGCTCGATCAGGGCATCCACGGTGAGGCGGCCCAGGTGGCCGGAGGCTCCGGTGACGACGATGGTCATGGTGTGTTTCCTTTCGGTCGGTCATCGTCGCCAACCCGCCCGGTCGCCCGATACTTCCCGACCGCAGGTACCCACTTTTTGGTAAGTTACTGACGTGGACGCCAGATTCCCGTCGTTGAACGGCTTCGGATTCACGGACGGCGTGCTCCCCTCGGAGTGCCCGTCCCGGATCGTGCTCAACCACGTCACGAGCACCTGGGGCGTGCTCGTGCTCGTCGCGCTCTCGCAGAGCGACCTGCGCTGGGGCGAACTGCGGAGGACCGTGCAGGGCATCAGTGAGAAGATGCTCGCCCAGACGCTGCGCACGCTGGAGAAGGACGGCTTCGTGCTGCGGACCGCCCAGCCGACCATCCCGCCGCGCGTCGACTACAGCCTGACCTCGCGCGGCCGCGCCGTCACCGAGCACCTGCTGCCGCTGATGGGCTGGATCGCGGAGAACGCCGACGACATCCTCTCCGGCGAGCCCGTGGCCGAGCCGGCGCCGCTCGGGTTCGCGACCGGCACCGCCTCCGTGAGCGGCGACTACCGCGACGGCAACGAGGACTCGCTCTACGCGTCGGCCTGGTCGGCGTTCGTCGCCGACGGGGTCGGCGGTCACGCGGCCGGCGAGGTGGCCTCCGCGACGGTCGCCATCCGGCTGGCGTCGATGCTGGATGCGACGGAGGGCAGGGTCTCCGGCGAGGGCCGCCTGCGCGAGCTGATCGCGGTGGCCAACGCGGACCTCGCCCTGCGGGTGCGCGTCGACGCCGCCCTCGACGGCATGGCGACGACGCTCGTCGGCATCTTCTCCGACGGCGCGCGGGTGCTGGTCGCGCACACCGGCGACTCGCGCGCCTACCGGCTGCGGGCCGGGACGCTCGAGCAGGTGACGCAGGACGACTCCCTCGTCCGCGAGCTGCTGGCGTCTGGCGTGATCGGCGAGGCGGACCTGCCGGACCATCCGCTGCGCTCGGTGGTCACCCACGTGCTCGGCGGGGACCCGGAGGACGCGGCGGCGCTGCACGTGGCGGAGGAGGAGGCGCGGCGCGGCGACCGCTGGCTGCTGGCCAGCGACGGCCTGACCGACTACGTCGCCATCCCCCTCATCGCCGAGACGCTGGCCGAGGCGGCGGACCCGCAGGACGCGGCCGACGCGCTGATCCGGCTCGCGCTCGTGCACCAGGCCAGGGACAACGTCTCGGTGGTCGTCGCGGACGTCGTGGAGTTGGCGGAGGCGCCGGTCTACCGCCCGGCGTTCGGCGGCTCCGCGGCGGCCGATCCGGCCTCCGCGCGCGCGGTCTGAGGCGGGTGCCGGGAGGGCGGGGACGGCTCAGCGGCCGCGGCCGCCGAGCGCGCGGGCGTCCTGCTTGCCCGTGATGTCCTTTCGGAGCTCCTTCGGGAGCGAGAACATCAGGTCCTCCTCCGCCGTCTTGACCTCCTGCACCGCGGCGTAGCCCGCGCCGGAGAGCTCCTGGAGCACCTCCTGGACCAGCACCTCCGGGACCGAGGCCCCGCTGGTCACGCCGACCGTCGCGACGCCGTCCAGCCACTCCTGGCGGATCTCGCTGGCGTAGTCGATGCGGTAGGCGGCCTTCGCGCCGTACTCGAGCGCGACCTCGACCAGCCGCACCGAGTTGGACGAGTTGGCGGAGCCGACCACGATGACCAGGTCCGCCTGCTCTGCGACCTTCTTGATCGCGACCTGGCGGTTCTGGGTGGCGTAGCAGATGTCGTCGCTCGGCGGGTCCTGCAGGTTCGGGAAGCGCTCGCGGAGCCGGCGCACCGTCTCCATCGTCTCGTCCACCGACAGCGTGGTCTGCGAGAGCCAGACGACCTTGTCCGGGTCCCTGACGACGATCGAGTCGACGTCGTCCGGCCCGTTGACCAGGGTCACGTGGTCGGGCGCCTCGCCTGCCGTGCCCTCGACCTCCTCGTGCCCGGCGTGGCCGATCAGCAGGATCTCGAAGTCGTCGCGCGAGAACCGCACGGCCTCGCGGTGCACCTTGGTGACCAGCGGGCAGGTCGCGTCGATCGCGCGCAGCCCGCGCTCCGCCGCCGCGTTCACGACCGCCGGCGAGACGCCGTGCGCCGAGAACACGACGTGCGCGCCCTCCGGCACTTCGTCGACCTCGTCGACGAAGATCGCGCCCTGCTGCTCCAGCTCGGAGACGACGTGCACGTTGTGGACGATCTGCTTGCGCACGTACACCGGCGCGCCGTAGTGCTCCAGCGCCTTCTCGACCGCGACGACCGCGCGGTCGACGCCGGCGCAGTAGCCGCGGGGGGCCGCCAGCAGCACACGCTTCTGTCCCTGGACCGGGATATCCTGAAGCCGCCCGCGCGATCCCGGCTCCCTCTTCACGGGGATCCGGGGCATCGGCAGGCTGATGGTCGCGTCGCTCACCCCTCGATCGTACGCGGGAAGCGCTGAACAACGGATGGGAGGGCCAGCACAGTGCCCCAGGCAACGGACACGTCCCCGTCGGTCGCGATGGTCCCCGGCCCGCCGACCCTCGACGCGCCGTGGCCGGTGGCGCTGCTCTCCTCGAAGATCCGCGGCTGGATCGACCGGCTCGGAACCGCGTGGGTCGAGGGCGAGATCACGCAGTGGGGCGTCTCCGGCGGCAACGTCTACGGCAAGCTCAAGGACCTGAACGAGGACGCCACGATCAGCTTCACGATCTGGTCGTCGGTGAAGGCGCGCATCCCCGCCGATCTCAAGCAGGGCGACCGGGTGATCGCCGCGGTCAAGCCCAACTACTGGGTCAAGGGCGGAACGCTCACGATGCAGGTCTCCGACATGCGCCACGTCGGCCTCGGCGACCTGCTGGAGCGGCTGGAGCGGCTGCGCGCCCAGCTCGCGGCGGAGGGGCTGTTCGCTGTGGAGCGCAAGAAGCGCCTGCCGTTCCTCCCGCACACCATCGGGCTGGTCACCGGCAAGGACTCCGACGCCGAGAAGGATGTGCTGCGCAACGCCCAGCTGCGCTGGCCGCAGGTGCGCTTCCGCGTCGTGCACGCCGCCGTGCAGGGCGAGCGCACCGTCACGGAGGTGACAGCGGCCATCCGCACGCTCGACGCCGACCCCGAGGTCGAGGTCATCATCGTCGCCCGCGGCGGCGGCGACTTCCAGAACCTGCTCGGCTTCAGCGACGAGACGCTCGTGCGCGCCGCGGCCGCCGCCGTCACGCCGATCGTGAGCGCGATCGGGCACGAGGCCGACCGGCCGCTGCTGGACGAGGTCGCCGACCTGCGCGCCTCCACCCCCACCGACGCCGCCAAGCGGGTCGTCCCCGACGTCGCCGAGGAGCTCGCCCGCGTCCAGCAGGCCAGGGCCAGGATCGGCACCAGGCTCACGCACGCCATCGCGCACGAGATCGACAGGATCGGCCACCTGCGCACCCGACCGGTGCTCGCCTCCCCGTACTGGATCGTCGACTCGCGCGCCCCGGAGCTGACCCGCTACGTGGCGCGCGGCGTCGAGCTGGTCGAGCGCTGCGTCGAGAAGGAGACCACCAGGATCGCGGAGCTGCGCGGCCAGCTGCGCGCGCTGTCCCCGCAGGCGACGCTCGACCGCGGGTACGCGATCGTGCAGACGGACGCCGGCCACGTGGTCGCCGCGCCCGCGCAGGCTCCGGCCGGCACCGGCCTGCGGGTGACCGTCTCGGGCGGGGCGTTCGCCGCCGTCGCCGGGGACGAGGTCGCCTCCCCCGCGCATCCCGCGGACTCAGCAGGTTCCCCGGCAGCCAAATAGAATGGACACCATGCCCACCTCCGAGATCAGTGCGCTCAGCTACGAGGAGGCGCGCGACGAGCTCGTCCGCGTCGTCACCGAGCTGGAGCAGGGCTCGGCCACCCTCGAGGAGTCGATCGCTCTGTGGGAGCGCGGCGAGGCCCTCGCCCGGCACTGCGAGGAGTGGCTGATCGGCGCCAAGGCGCGCCTCGACGCGGCACGCGCCGGCGCGGTCCAGCCCGGCACGGCGGGAGCCTCTGACCCCGAATGAGTCCCCGCAACAAGCCGCCAGCGGTCGTCGCCGAGCTCGGCCGCCCGGAGACCCCGGAGGAGACCGCCGCCCGCAAGGCGCAGAACTCCGCGAACCACCGCAACCGGCAGACGGTCAACAACCTCGTCTTCTCGCTGCTCGCGACCGTGGCGCTGGTCATCGTGATCGTCCTGGTCGTGCCGCGCGGCAATCCGACCGCGTCCGCTCCCCCTGTCGACTACGCGACGATCGCCCAGCAGGCACAGGGCGCGGAGCCCGATCCGCTGCTGGTGCCGGAGCTGCCCTCCGGCTGGCGCTCGAACTCCGCGGAGCTGCGCACCAAGACCGCCGACAAGGTCGACTCCTGGTACATCGGCCTGCTGACCCCCAAGGGCCAGTTCATCGGCATCACCCAGGGCTTCGACGCGAACGAGAGCTGGGTGGCCGAGCAGATCGACCGCTCGAGGATCGCGGGCACCCGCGACATCGACGGCGTCCGCTGGGACGTCTACGACAACCGCGACTCCGGCAGCGACGCCGGCAACGTCGCCTATGCGCTCACCACAACAGCAGGGCGCAGCTCCGTCGTGGTCTTCGGCACCGCCGAGGACTCCGAATTCCGAACGGTCGCCTCTGCGCTGGCCGGACAGCTCGAGACCCTGGGAGGCCACTGATGCCGACGACCCGTCCTGGACGTATCTGGAACGCCATGCTCGCCGGAAACGAGCGCTTCGTCTCCGGCACGCCGGAGCACCCGCACCAGGATGTGCAGCGCCGCGAGTTCGTCGCGGAGGGCCAGGCGCCCGTCGCCGCGATCTTCGGCTGCGCGGACTCGCGGCTCGCGGCCGAGATCATCTTCGACATGGGCCTCGGCGACGCCTTCGTCGTCCGCAACGCCGGTCAGGTCGCCTCCGACTCCGCCATCGGCTCGCTGGAGTACGCGGTGGCCGTGCTCAAGGTGCCGCTCATCCTCGTGCTCGGTCATGACTCGTGCGGCGCCGTCGCCTCGGCGATCGCCTCGCAGGCCGAGGACGCGGAGCCGCTGCCCCCGCACATCCAGCAGCTGATCGCCCCCATCGTCCCTGCCGTGCACCGCGTGAGCGGAGTGCCGGAAGGGGAGCCCGTCGACCCGTCGGCGGTGGACGCGGGCGAGGTCGGCCGCGAGCACCTGCGCGACACGGTCTCCGACCTGCTCGCGCGCTCCGAGGTCATCAGCGAGGCGGTGGCGGCGAACCTGCTCGCCATCGTCGGCGCGAACTACCGTCTCCAAGAAGGTCGGGTCGTCCCCGACGTCGTCGTCGGACTGGCCGAACCGGTCGCCGACTCATCGCACGGACGCTGACGCGTTCCGAGCCCAGAAAGGAATACACACCGTGGTGGACACCCAGGCGGACGCCGAGTACCGCATCGAGCACGACACGATGGGCGAGGTGCGGGTCCCCGCAGCCGCGCTCTACAGCGCGCAGACGCAGCGCGCCGTCGAGAACTTCCCGATCTCGGGATCCGTGCTCGAGCCGGCCCAGATCGCCGCCCTCGCCCGCATCAAGAAGTCCGCGGCCCTCGCCAACGCGCGCCTCGGCGTGCTGGACGCCGAGATCGCCGACGCCATCGCGGCCGCCGCGGACGAGGTGGTCAGCGGCCGGCACAACGGCGAGTTCCCGATCGACGTGTACCAGACCGGGTCCGGCACCTCCTCCAACATGAACATGAACGAGGTGCTCGCGACGCTGGCGTCGCGCCGCCTCGGCAAGCCGGTGCACCCGAACGACCACGTGAACGCGTCGCAGTCCTCGAACGACGTGTTCCCGACCTCTGTGCACATCGCCGTGACCGGCGCGCTCATCGACGACCTCATCCCCGCGCTCGACCACCTCGCTGTCGCGCTGGAGGAGAAGGCCGAGCTCTGGGCGACCGCCGTCAAGTCCGGCCGCACGCACCTGATGGACGCCACCCCGGTCACCCTCGGCCAGGAGTTCGGCGGCTACGCGGCGCAGATCCGCTACGGCATCGAGCGTGTGCAGGCGGCGCTGACCCGCGTCGCCGAGGTCCCGCTCGGCGGCACCGCCGTCGGCACCGGCATCAACACGCCGCTCGGCTTCCCGCAGCTGGTCATCGAGCTGCTCACGCAGGAGACCGAGCTGCCGATCACCGAGGCGCGCAACCACTTCGAGGCGCAGGCCAACCGCGACGCGCTGGTGGAGGCGTCCGGTGCGCTGCGCACGATCGCCGTCAGCCTCACCAAGATCTGCAACGACCTGCGCTGGATGGGCTCCGGCCCGAACACCGGTCTCGGCGAACTGCACATCCCCGACCTGCAGCCGGGTTCGTCGATCATGCCGGGCAAGGTCAACCCGGTCATCCCGGAGGCCGTGCTCATGGTGGCCTCGCGCGTGGTCGGCAACGACGCGACCATCGCCTGGAGCGGCGCCTCCGGGCTGTTCGAACTGAACGTCGCCATCCCCGTCATGGGCACCGCGCTGCTGGAGTCGATCCGGCTGCTCACGCAGGCCAGCCGGGTGCTCGCCGACAAGACCATCACGGGCCTGGAGGCGAACCTGGACCGCGCCCGCGCGTTCGCGGAGTCGAGCCCGTCGATCGTCACGCCGCTGAACCGCGTGATCGGCTACGAGGCGGCCGCGAAGGTCGCCAAGCACGCCGTCGCGCAGGGCATGACGGTGCGCGAGGCGGTCATCGACCTCGGCTTCGTCGAGCGCGGCGAGATCACCGAGGAGCAGCTGGACACCTCCCTGGACGTCCTCAGCATGACCCACCCCGGCTGAACGCGCCGGCGAGTGGTGACTTGTTGCGCTCCCTCAGCTCCAATCGCGACAACAAGTCACCACTCGGGGATCAGGCGAGCTCGTTCGCTTCGAGCATTTCGGTGACGAGGGCGGCGATGGCGGAGCGCTCCGAGCGGGTGAGGGTGATGTGCGCGAACAGCGGGTGGCCCTTGAGCGTCTCGATCACCGAGGCGACCCCGTCGTGCCGGCCGACCCGCAGGTTGTCGCGCTGAGCGACGTCGTGCGTCAGCACCACCCGGGAGTTCTGGCCGACGCGGCTGAGCACCGTGAGCAGGACGTTCCGCTCCAGAGACTGCGCCTCGTCCACGATCACGAACGCGTCGTGCAGGGACCGCCCGCGGATGTGGGTGAGCGGGAGCACCTCCAGGATGCCCCTGTCCTGCACCTCGTCGAGCACGTTCTGCGAGACCAGGGCGCCCAGCGTGTCGAAGACCGCCTGGCCCCACGGGTTCATCTTCTCGCCCTGGTCGCCCGGCAGGTAGCCGAGCTCCTGGCCGCCGACCGCGTACAGCGGGCGGAACACCATGATCTTCTTGTGCTGCTGACGCTCCAGCACGGCTTCGAGCCCCGCGCACAGCGCGAGAGCCGACTTGCCGGTGCCGGCGCGGCCGCCGAGCGACAGGATGCCGACCTCGGGGTCGAGGAGCAGGTCGATCGCGAGCCGCTGCTCGGCGCTGCGGCCGTGCAGGCCGAACACGTCGCGGTCGCCGCGGACCAGCTTGACCTCGCCCGTGGCGACGACGCGGCCGAGCGCGGAGCCGCGGTCCGAGTGCACGATCAGGCCGGTGTTCACCGGGAGGTGGTCGACGAGCGGGGTGCGCATCCACTCCTCCTCGTACAGGTCGCTCATCTGCTCGCTGCCGAGCGTGATCTCGGCGAGACCGGTCCAGCCCGAGTCGACGACCTGCTCGTGGCGGTACTCCTCCGCCGCCAGGCCGATCGAGGCCGCCTTGACCCGCATCGGCAGGTCCTTGGAGACCACCGTGACGGCGAGCCCGTCGTTCGCGAGGTTCATCGCGACGGCGAGGATGCGGGAGTCGTTGTCGCCCAGCTGCATCCCGCTCGGGAGCACGGACATGTTGGAGTGGTTCAGCTCCACCCGCAGCGAGCCGCCGTCGCCGACCGGGATCGGGAAGTCGAGGCGCTCGTGCTGCACGCGCAGGTCGTCCAGGTTCCGCAGCGCCTGACGCGCGAAGTAGCCGATCTCCGGATCGTTGCGTTTCCCCTCCAGCTCGCTCACGACGACGACAGGGATGACGACAGCGTGTTCGGCGAACCGGAAGATCGCCTTGGGGTCGGACAGCAGCACCGAGGTGTCGAGCACGTATGTGCGCTCGGTCTGACGGGTGCCACTGGGTGCCGACTCGAACTGCCGGGTTCCTGATTCAGCCACGACCACTCCCACCCCGCCGCTCCGCTTGCGCTGGAGCCGGCGGATCATTGGCGAGCCGGCCATTGGGTTCCGAAACGAACTTATGTGGCCGTCTCGATCGGGCGCCGTGCCCGATGTGACGAACGTACGCCGAGCCGCCGACACCGGCACGCGCGCACGCCGCGTGTCGCGTTTCGATTCGGTGAACAATCGCCCCCAGTTCTGGGAGCTGGCCCGCTCAGGCCGCCGAGGCGTAGGAGGTGAACGCGGCGCGCAGCATGTCCAGGGTGTCCTCGCCGGTACCGGCGTGGACGCTGATCCGCACGGTCGTCGGCCGCACGCTCGCGGTCACGCCGTGGTTGAACAGCGATGCGCTGAGGGCGGTCAGCTGCTCCGGCAGCGGCTCGAGCACCACGATCCCCGCGCGCTCCGCGGTGTTCCGCGACGACGACACGGGGATGGCGAACTCGTCTGCGAGGTCGATCACGCGCTCGGCGCGCTCGGACACCGCGTCGGCGATCCTCCTGACGCCGACCGCCGCCACCTCCTCCAGCGCCGCCGCGAAGCGCGCCTCGGCGATCGGGTCGGGGTTGGACACCGTGAAGGCCTTCGCGCCGTGCGCTGGCTCGATCACCTCGTCCCAGGTCTGGGTCGCGGCCGAGGTCGCGCTCCAGCCGCTGAACACCGGCGTCAGGTGGTCGATCGCGCGCTCACTGAGGGCGAGGAAGCCGGTGCCCCAGCCCGCCCGCGTCCACTTCTGGCCGCCGGAGACGACGACGTCGGCCACCTCGTACGGCGCATCCACCACGCCGAAGCCCTGGATGGCGTCAACGATCAGCAGCCGGTCGCCGATCACCTGGCGGATGCCGTCGATGTCGGCGAGGTACCCGGTGCGCGAGTCGACGAGGCTGACCATCACCGCGCTGGTGCTGCCGGTGATCTGCTCGCGGATGTGCGAGGGCGTGACCGGGCCGCCTGCGGTGTCCAGCCACGTCGGCGTGATGACGTGCATCGCCTGGGCGGCGCGCGCGGCCGCGTAGGTGACGCTCGGGAACTCGGCGAGCGAGAGCAGGACCTCGCCGCCGGTCAGCCCGAACGCGGCGTGCATGAGCCCGGACGTGGCGTTCGGCTGGAACGAGATCTGCCCGGCCGGGAAGCCGGTGACCGCGCTCACGGCGGACCGCACGCGCTCGTCCTCCGCGTGCATCCGCTCGACGGTGCCGAAGCGCGCCTTGCCGAGGATGTCGTACTGCCCGGTCAGCTCCGCGCGCACCGCGCGCGAGACCGGCCCGACCCGCCCGTAGTCCAGGTATCCCGGCTCCTCGCCGAACCCGCGGGCGAACTCCTCGATCGTCGTCATGCCAACCTCCCGTACCATCCTGCCGTACGGCTAGGAGCCGAAACGGCGCTGACGGCGGGAGTAGTCGCGCACGGCGCGCAGGAAGTCGACCTCGCGGAGGTCGGGGCCGAGCGCCTCCACGAAGTAGAACTCGCTGTGCGCGCTCTGCCACAGCATGAAGTCGCTGAGCCGCTGCTCCCCCGACGTGCGGATGACGAGGTCGGGATCGGGCTGGCCGCCGGTGTAGAGGTGCTCGCCGATCAGGTCCGGCGTGAGCAGGTCGGCCAGCGTCTCCAGGCTGCCGCCCTCGGCGTGGTGCGCGGCGACGATGCTGCGCATGGCGTCGGTGATCTCCTTGCGGCCGCCGTAGCCGACCGCGAGGTTGATGTGCATCCCGGTGTTCGCGGCGGTGCGGTCCTCCGCCCCGGTCAGCGCGGCCACCAGCGGCGCAGGAAGCCCCGCGGTGGACCCGACGTGCTTGACACGCCAGTCGCGGTAGCGGGAGAGGTCGTCGGCGAGCTCGGCGATGATCTCGATCAGGTCGGAGAGCTCGGTGCTCTCGCGATTCGTGAGGTTGTCCGAGGACAGCAGGTAGAGCGTGACCACCTGGATGCCGAGGTCGTCGCACCACTCCAGGAACTCGCGCATCTTCGCCGCGCCCGCCCGGTGACCGTGCGCGACCGTGGTCAGTCCCGCCTGGCGCGCCCAGCGCCGGTTGCCGTCGATGATCATCGCGACGTGCCGCGGCAGCGATTCGGGGTCGAGCCCGGTGAGCTCGCGGCGCAGGCGCTTCTGGTAGAGCCCATAGAGCAGCCCGCTGGCCAAGGGGGTCCGCCGTCTGCTCACGTGAGCTACGTTAGCGCGGCGCGACGGCGACGTCTCACAGCATCCGGACACCCGCCTCCCCTACTCTTGGTCCATGACGCCGCGAACCACGCCCGAGCCCGAGGACGTCGCCGAGTTCCTCTCCGAGCCCGCGACCGCCCTCCCGCCCGCCGACGCGGCCGTGAAGGCCGACGAGAGCCGCGGGACCGACCTGCCGAACATCCCGCTGCTGGACGCCTCACCCGCCAACCCGGCGGAGCTGAAGCCGACCTGGCGGGGCTGGATCCACGCCGGAACGTTCCCGGTCACGATCGCCGCCGGCATCGTCCTGATCAGCCTGGCGCAGGGCGCGCCGGCGAAGTGGGCGTCGGCGGTCTTCATGCTCACCTCGATGCTGCTGTTCGGCAACTCGGCGCTCTACCACCGGTTCAACTGGAAGCCGCGCACCAAGGTCGTGCTCAAGCGCATCGATCACGCCAACATCTTCCTGCTGATCGCGGGCACCTACACGCCGCTCGCCGTGCTCGCCCTGCCGCCGGAGAAGGGCATCCTGCTGCTCGCGATCGTCTGGGGCGGCGCGCTGCTCGGCATCGGCTTCCGGGTGTTCTGGATCACCGCGCCGCGCTGGCTGTACGTCCCGATCTACCTGCTGCTCGGCTGGGCGGCGATGATGTACATCGTCGACCTGGTGAACGCGAACGTGGCCATGATGGTGCTCGTGCTCGTCGGCGGCATCTTCTACACCGTCGGCGCCGTCATCTACGGACTGAAGCGGCCGAACCCGATCCCCGGCGTGTTCGGCTTCCACGAGATCTTCCACACCCTGACCGTCCTGGCATTCCTGTGCCACTGGACGGCCACACTGCTGATCGCGCTGCACCCCGCCTACAACGGCTGACGCCGCGAGGCGCGGGCGCGGGCGGACGCTAGCCGCGCGCCGCGTCGTCGTCCGACGGCCGGTCGTCGCGCGGGCGACCCGCGTCGCCGTCGGTCCGGCCCGCGGCGGCCGCCTGCTCGGCGTCCAGCTTCTCGGCGATCTCGGCGCGGTAGCGCACCCGGCGGATGCGGCGCACCATGTCGATCACCAGGAGCACGACGACGACCGCGAGCAGGAAGGTGACGACGAAGCCGACGACGCCGGGCGTCACGTCGTCCGCGTTCGGACCGCCGGTCGGCGTCGGGCTCGGGGTCGCGGCCAGCCAGGCGGACCCGCGCAGCAGCAGCTCCCCCATCAGTCGCGCCCCTCGATTCCGGCGAACAGGTCGGTCTCAGGCATCTGGGTCTCCACTTTCGAGTCGATGAGCTGGAAGTCCTCCGTGGGCCACGCCGTGCGGAGCACGTCGTTCGGCCAGAAGAAGAAGGTGTCGTCGGGCGCGACCTGGCTCGCGTGCGAGCGCAGGGCGGCGTCCCTGGTGTCGAGGAAGTCGGCGACGTCGACGCGGGTGGTCACGGGCGACGGTCCGTCGTCCATCCAGGATCGCATCTCCCGCAGCCGCGGCAGCACCGGCGAGGACGGGTCGGCGGCGAGCAGCGCGTCGTGGCCCGCGCGGACGCGCTCGCCGCTGAACATCCGGTCGTAGTAGAGCTTCGAGACCTGCCACGGCGCGCCGGCCTCGGGGAACCGCTCCGGGTCGGCCGCCGCGCGGTAGGCGGCGACGGCGACCTGGTGCGCCCGGATGTGGTCGGGATGCGGGTAGCCGCCGTTCTCGTCGTAGGTGACGAGCACGTGCGGCCGGAACGCGCGCATGAGCCGGACCAGCGGCGCGAGCGGGAAGTCCAGAGGCAGGGCCGCGAACGCGTTCGGCGGCAGGCTGCCGTCCTCGCGCGCCATTCCGGAGTCGACGTAGCCGAGCCAGCGGTGCTGGACGCCGAGCACCGCCTGCGCCGCCGCCATCTCCCGGCGCCGCAGTCCCGCCATGTCGCGCGCGGCGCGGGCCCGGGCGTCGGCGTCGAGGGCGGGGTTCAGCACGTCGCCGCGCTCGCCGCCTGTGCAGCTGACGACGAGCACCTCGTCGCCGAGCGCGGCATAGCGCGCGGCGGTGCCCGCACCCTTGCTGGACTCGTCGTCCGGGTGGGCGTGCACGGCCATCAGCCGCCGGCGGGCAGCACGATTCACAGCTTCGTCTCCTAGTCTTGTCTCAGCCTACCGTCGGCCCGGCGGCGGGCCTGAGACCCCACCGAGAGGCGGACCGTAGGCGGATGGCCACCGAGACCACCCTGGAGTCGCGGTACGGCCGCACCCCGTCCCGTCGCCGCCGCGACCGCTGGCTGCTCGCCGGGGGCGCCGTCGCGATGCTCGCGGTCGTGATCGCGTGGTCGTTCTGGGCGGGCTGGGACAACAATCAGGCCGATCTCGAGGCGACGGACACCGCGTACACGATCACCGACGCGCACCACGTCGACATCTCGTTCACCATCAACACCTCGCCGGGGACGCCCGTCACCTGCGCCATCCAGGCCCTCAACGAGGACTTCGCGATCGTCGGCTGGCGCATCGTCAGCTACCCCGCTTCCGACAAGCGCGTGACCAGCCACACGGAGACGATCCGGACAACGCAGCAGAGCAATACGGGTTTGATTAACACCTGCTGGCTGACCTAGCATTCTGTGGATACGCCCCGGCCGAGGCCGGGGCGTCGACTTTACCCACCGGTACGTCACCGGCCATCTGCCGAAGCGGCGTCAGCCGCAGGCGCGAAGGAGTTCATCATGTCCCAGGAGTCTCAGGTCACCTTTCTGACCCAGGATGCGTACGACCGTCTCGCGGCGGAACTCGAGGAGCTCAGCGTCAACGGCCGTAATGAGATCGCGAAGCGCATCGAGGCGGCCCGCGAGGAGGGCGACCTCAAGGAGAACGGCGGGTACCACGCGGCGAAGGACGAGCAGGGCAAGATCGAGGCCCGCATCGTCCAGCTCACCAACCTGCTGCGCAACGCCACCGTCGGCGAGGCGCCGGAGAGCCACGGCGTCGTGGAGCCGGGCACGGTCATCACCGCGACCATCGCGGGCGACGAGAGCGTCTTCCTGATCGGCAACCGCGAGATCGCCGCGGGCACCGACCTGCCCGTCTACAGCGAGCAGAGCCCGCTCGGCGCGGCCATCCTCGGCCTCAAGGTGGGCGAGAAGACGGAGTACACCGCTCCGAACGGCCGCCAGATCAAGGTCGAGGTCACCAAGGTCGAGACCTACACCGGCCAGTAACCGGCCCACGCGACATTTGCCCCAAATCGTGGTTCTGGCGGCGTCAGAGCCACGATTTGGGGCAAATGTCGTTATGGGACGGGTCAGTCGTCTTCGAGGACCGGGTCGTAGCCGGCGGCGCGCAGCGCCTGGATGACGTGCTGGCGGTGCTCGGTGCCCCGCGTCTCGACCGAGACGTTCAGCTCCACCTGGCTCAGCTGCATCCCGCGGCCGTGCCGGGTGTGCAGCACCTCGACCACATTGGCGTTGACGCCCGCCAGGATCTCGGCGATGCGCGCGAGCTGGCCGGGGCGGTCTGGGAGCATGATCGAGAGCTTGAGGTAGCGGTCGGCGGCGGCGAGGCCGTCGCCGATCACGCGCTGCATGAGCAGCGGGTCGATGTTGCCGCCGGAGAGGATCGCCACCAGCGTCCCGTCCGCCGGGGCGGTGACCGCGCCGGAGAGGATGGCGGCGACGCCGGCGGCGCCCGCGGGCTCGACCACCAGCTTCGCGCGCTCCAGCAGCACCAGGAGCGCCCGGGCCAGGTCGTCCTCGGTCACGGTGACGACCTCGTCCACCGCCTCCCGGATGATCTCGAAGTTCAGCGCCCCCGGCCTGCTCACGGCGATGCCGTCGGCGATGGTCGTCACGAGCGAGATGTCCACGGGCTCGCCTGCGGCGAGCGAGGGCGGGTACGCGGCGGCGTTGGCCGCCTGCACGCCGATCACGCGCACCGTCCTGCCCTCACGCGCCGCGCGCTGCCTGACCGCGCTCGCCACCCCCGAGATGAGCCCGCCGCCCCCGATCGGGACGACGATCGTCGTGACCTCCGGCGCCTCCTCGAGGATCTCGAGGCCCAGCGTGCCCTGACCCGCGACGATAGCGGGATGGTCGAAGGGCGGGATGAAGACGGCGCCGGTCTCCGCGGCGAAGTCGGCCGCGGCGCGCAGCGTCTCGTCGACGATGCTGCCGCTCAGGACGACGTCGGCGCCGTAGGCGCGCGTCGCCTGGAATTTCGGGATGGCCACGCCCACCGGCATGAAGATCGTCGCGTGGATGCCGAGCTCCCGCGCGGCGAACGCGACGCCCTGCGCGTGGTTGCCCGCGGAGGCCGCGACGACGCCGCGGGCGCGCTCCTCCTCGCTCAGCTTGGACAGCCGGTTGTAGGCCCCGCGGATCTTGTAGGAGCCGGTGCGCTGCAGGTTCTCGCACTTCAGCAGCACCGGGGCGCCGAGCACGTCGGTCAGGTACCGGGAGCTCTCCATCGGCGTCGGCTGCGCGACCCGGGACACGATGGCGCGCGCGGCCTCGATCTCGTCCAGGCTCGGGCCGGCGAACGGAGTGCGCGTGGGGTCAGTCACGGTAGCCACCTGCACAGCCTACTCGCGGCCATATTCCGCGGACCGAATGCGACGGACGCGGGCGGCGTCGTCAGTCGGCGCGCGGGCGGCGCTGCTGGCGCGGCACCGTCTCCCAGATCGGGCCGGGCGGCGGCACCCACGCCTCCGGCGGCTTCGTGCGCCAGACGCCGGACGAGACGTAGTGCACCATCACGTTGAGCACGGCGACGAACGGCACTGCGAACAGCGCGCCGGGTATGCCGGCGAGCAGCGAGCCAGCGGCCACCGCGAGCACGACGGCCAGCGGGTGCACCTTCACGGCGCTGCCCATGATCAGCGGCTGCAGGACGTGTCCCTCGATCTGCTGCACCAGGAGGACGACCGCGAGCATGATGACCGCGAACACCCAGCCCTTGAAGACCAGCGCGACGAACACCGCCAGCGCGCCGGTGACGACCGCCCCGACGATCGGGATGAACGAGCCGAGGAAGACCAGGACCGCGATCGGCAGCACGAGCGGCAGGCCGAGGAAGAACGCGCCGAGGCCGATGCCGAGCGCGTCGATGGAGGCGACCAGGATCTGCACCTTGGCGAAGTTCCGCAGCGTCCGCCAGCCCTCCTGGCCCGCGCCGTCGACGGCGGCGCGCGCGTTCTTCGGGAAGACGCGGACGACCCAGTGCCAGATCCCGCGCCCGTCGATCAGGATGAACAGCACGCTGAACAGGGTCAGCAGCGCTCCCGCGAGCACGTGGCCCAGCGTGGAGCCGACCGAGAGCGCGCCCGAGATGTAGACGGCGCTGTCCTCCTGGATCGTCTTCCAGATCGACGCGAAGGCGCTGTTGATCTGGTCCTCGGTCAGCCCGATCGGACCGGTGGTGAGCCAGGCGCGGAACTGGTCGAACGCGGCGACCGACTGCGTGCGCAGGTCGCCGCTCTCGCGCGCGATCTGCCAGATCACGAGGTAGAAGAGCCCGCCGACGACCACCACCAGCGTGAGCAGCGTCGCCACGATCGCGAGCCAGCGCGGCCAGCGGTGCCGCACCAGGAAGTCCTTGTACGGCACCAGGAGCGCGCCGAGCAGGACCGCGATGAGCACCGGGACGACGATCAGCCGCAGCTGCACGATCAGGAAGATCGCCACCGCGATCACCGCACCGATCACGAGCAGCCGCCACGACCAGGCGCCGGCGAGCCGGACGCCGCGCGGCAGCGATTCGTCGACCGGCCCGGTGGCCGGGCTCTCCAGGTCGCGGCGCCGGCGCAAGAACCGCGCTCGCGCCGGTGTGGTGGCGGGCTGAGCCGGCGGGACGGGGCCCTGGCCGGTGGAGTCGCTGTCTGCCATGCCCGCCAGTCTAGGTGCGGGCTGCGAGCGGCCTCAGCGTCCACTCATCGTGTGCACGGCAACTCACAGCACGTGCCCAGCCGTCGCGTCAGGATGCGGGGGCGACGGTGACGGGCGTGCCGGAGAGGGCGACGTGGACGCGCTCCCCCGGTGCGGGGTTCTCGCGGGCGCCGTGCTGCACGGCGAGCTCGGAGCCGTCGGCGAGGCGGACCCGCGTGCGGCGGAGCGCGCCGAGGAAGCTCGTGGTGAGCACCTCCGCCGGCAGCCCGTCCGCCGCCAGCAGCACGTCCTCGGGGCGCAGGTACGCGGTCACCGGCCCGTCGGCGGAGGGCGCCACCGTCGGGACGGACTGGCCGAGCACCTGCAGCCGGCCGCCGGAGACGACCCCGGGAACGCGGTTGGTGAGCCCGACGAACTCGGCGACGAACGCCGTCGCCGGCCGGTGGTAGAGCTCCTCCGGTGTCCCGATCTGCTCGATCGCGCCCGCGCGCATCACGGCGACGCGGTCGGCGACGGCGAGCGCCTCCTCCTGGTCGTGCGTCACGAAGAACGTGGTGATGCCGAGCTCGGTCTGGATGCGGCGGATCTCCTCGCGCAGCTGCACCCGCACCTTCGCGTCGAGCGCCGACAGCGGCTCGTCGAGCAGGAGCACGCGCGGCTCGGTGACGAGCGCGCGGGCCAGCGCCACGCGCTGCTGCTGACCGCCGGAGAGCTGGTGCGCGTAGCGGTCGGCGTGGTGGTCGAGGCCGACCAGCTCCAGCGCCTGGGCCGCCCGGCGGCGGCGCTCCGCGGCCGGGACCCGGCGCATCCGCAGCCCGAACTCCACGTTCTGCCCGGACGTCAGGTGCGGGAACAGCGAGTACGACTGGAACACCATCCCGAGGTCGCGGCGGCTGGTCGGCTCGTCCGTGACGTCGTGTCCGTCGATGAGGATGCGGCCGGAGTCGACGCGCTCGAGCCCGGCCAGCGAGCGGAGCGCGGTCGTCTTGCCGCAGCCGCTCGGGCCGAGCAGGGCGATGAACTCGCCGGGCTCCGCCTCCAGCGAGAAGCCGGCGAGGCCCGCGCCCCCACCGAAGTCGCGGACGAGCCCGTCGAGGGCGACGGTCGACCCCACGCGGGGTGCGGTTTGCACTGCGGACATGTCTAGCCTTTCCTGGCGCGCCGCCGGGCGCTGACGACCCGGTCGACGACGAAGAGGAGGATGAACGCGAACACCAGCGCGAGCAGCGCGAAGATGACCGCGACGAACGGGTCGGACTGCGAGACCAGCAGCAGCGAGGTCTGCAGGTTGACGCGGCTGAGCAGCGACGCGATCGTGAACTCGCCGAGCACGACGGCCACCGACAGCGCGGAGGCGGCGAGGATACCGCGCCGCAGGTTCGGCACGAGCACGCGCCAGAACACCGTGCCCCAGCCCGCGCCGAGCGAGCGGGCGGCCTCGCTGAGCGTCACCAGGTCGACGGCGGCGACATTGCTCTGGATCGCCCGGTAGGCGTACGGCAGCACGGTGATGCCGTACGCGAAGGCGAGCGTCCAGGCGCCGGAGCCGAAGATCTGCGTGACGACCGCGTACGTCGGCGCGAGGCCGACGACCATCACGATCGCCGGGATCATGATCGGCAGCAGACAGACCGCCTCCAGCAGCCGGCGCAGCTGCGGGAAGCGCAGCTCCACCAGCACGATGGTCGGCAGCAGCACGAGCAGCACGATCGCCACGGTGACGACCGCGAGCACGAGCGAGTTGCCGAGGCCCTGGTAGATGCGGTCGTAGCGGGTGGTCTCCCCGCCGAAGACGGCGGCCCAGCGATCGAAGCTGTACACGCCGGGCTTCGCCGTCCGCAGCGTGAACTCGAGCATCGACAGCAGCGGGATGAGGAAGAACGCCCCGAGGACGGCCCAGATCACCGTCCGGACGACCGGGCCGGGACCCAGCCGCAGCGGCTGCGCGCGCCGGGTCACCGCTGCCACCGCGCCGTCCGGCGGACAAGCGCCGAGTAGCCGAGCATGACCACGATCATCACCACGAGCATCCCGAGCGCCATCGACCCCGCGAGGTTCGCGCGGCCGAGCACGGTCTCCGAGATGAGGGCCTGCCGGATCTGCAACGAGACGATGTTGTTGGCCTGGCCGACCAGCGCCGCCGCCGTCGCGTAGGAGGAGAAGGCGTTCGCGAACAGGAGCAGCAGGCTGCCCAGGAACGACGGCAGCAGGATGGGACCGCCCACGCGCGTCCAGTAGGTCCACCGGCTGCCGCCGAGCGTCGCCGTCGCCTCCAGCCACTGCGGGCGCAGGCTCTCCAGCGCGGGCAGGAAGGTGATGACCATGAGCGGGATCTGGAAGTAGAGGTACGGGAGGATCAGGCCGGGCACCGTGTAGAGCCAGACGCCGTTCTCGTAGATGTTGATATGGAACTGGTTGCGCAGCAGCACGGTCACCAGGCCCTGCGCGCCGATCGTGGCGATGAACGCGAAGGCGAGCATGACGCCGCCGAACTGGGCGAGCACGCTGCTGGCCGAGTCCACGAGCGAGCGCGTGACGCCTCCCGGCCGTGACTGCAGCATCGCGAAGCACAGCGCAGCACCCGCGATCGCCCCGACGATCGCGGTCACCGCGGACAGCCAGAACGCGCCGAAGAACGACCCGGCGATGGCGGGCTCGGCGAGGCCGGTGATGTTCGACCACGTGAAGCGGCCGTTCTCGTCGAGGAAGCCGCTGCCGACCGCGACGAGGGTCGGGATGGCGAGGAAGACGACGACGTAGAAGGCGAAGGGGGTCAGGCCGAGCACGGCCGCGCCGCCCCGCCGGCTTCGGCGGCCCGCCGCGGACGACGGCTGCCGCCGGGAGTCACGCGAGGTGACCCCGGCGGCAGCGGCATCGATCGCGGGAGCCGCGGCGATGGTCTCGGTCATCAGCCGACCGCGTTGGCCCACTTGGCGTTCAGGAGCGTTCCCGCGTCCGTCGCCTGCTTGTCGGTCATCACGGCGACCTTGTCCAGCTTGCCGGGGAAGTCCTTGGTGTCCAGCGTCCCGGCCTTCTCCATGGCGTTCACGCGGGCCGGGTAGGCGCCGCCCTTGAGCCAGGCGTTCTGCGCGGCGTCGCTGTAGAGGTACTCCTCCCACAGGCGCGCGGCCGCCGGGTGCGGGGCGTCCTTGTTGATGGCCTGGTTGTAGTAGCCGACGTACGCGGTGCCGGGGAGCACGACGTACTTCCAGTCGATGCCGCCCGACTTGATCGTGTCGGAGGTGGTGTAGCCCTTCTGGTTGAACGACCAGTCGAGCAGGACGGGCGTCTCACCGGAGGCGATGGTGTTGGGCTTGCCGTCTGCGGCGTTCCAGTTGGCCGCCTTCTTCAGCTTCGAGAACCAGTCGATGCCCGGGGTGAGGTCGTCCAGCGTCCCGCCGTTCTGCAGCGTGGCGTACGCGACGGCGCCGGCCGCGGCCGCCGCCTGGGTCGGGTTGCCGTTCAGCGCGACGGCGCCCTTGAACTCCGGCTTCAGCAGGTCGTCGAAGCTCGTCGGGGCGGTCTTGATCTTGTTGGCGTCGTAGCCGACCGCCATGACGCCGTAGTAGCCGACCTTCCAGAGGCCGTCCTTCTCCTTCTGGTCGTCGGGGATGTCGGCGAAGCCGGTCGGCTTGTACGGCGCGAAGTACTCGGTGTTGGCGAGCGCGACGGAGGAGCCGATGTCGAACGTGTCCGGCGCGGTGTCCTGGCCCTTGAGCTTCTTGGCGGCGTCGATCTCCTCCTGGCTGGACGCGCTGTCCTGGCTCGGGTTGATCGTGATGCCGTACTTCTTGGTGAAGCCGTCGAAGATCTCCTGGTAGTTCGCCCAGTCGCCGGGGGTGGCGATGATGTTGAGGCTGCCCTCCTTCTTGGCGGCGGCGACCAGGGCGTCCATCCCGCCGGCCGACGCGACGTCGGTGGCGGTGGCGACCTTGCTGCTGTCGGTGCTGCTGCCGCTGGCGTCCGCGCCGCCGGAGCAGGCGGCGAGGGACAGGGCGACGACGGTCGCGGTGGCGGCGAGGCCGGCGGCACGAGCGCGCTTGTTGATCACGGATTTTCCTCCAGTGCACGGGTTTGTGGCCGGGTGTTCCACCCGGTTCGGGCTCACGCTAGGCACGCCGTTCGACGCACGGCCCAGCGGGCGGTGACCGGGAGGTGAACGGTCGGTGTCGCCCCGATCCGGCGACCGTGCCCGTTCGGTACGTTCCGGGGGTGCGCGAGCAGGGGCGTTAGTCCCGGACGGGGACATTCGCGTCGCTACGGGAACGGTCGGTGTCGGACGCGGCCGCTACGCTCGAGGCGTGGTCGAACAGGTCTCCCCCGCGCTCGCACGCCGCATCGCGCTCGCCGCGCAGGGCTTCGGGCGCCCGCGCCCCGCCGTCGTCGGCGTCCGGCAGCTGAACGGGCTGGTGGACCGCATCAACCTGCTGCAGATCGACTCCGTGAACGTGTTCGAGCGCAGCCACTACCTGCCGGCGTTCGCCCGGCTCGGCGCCTACGACAAGGCCCTGCTCGACCGGCTGACCTTCGACGCGCGCGGACCGCACACCGAGTACTGGGCGCACGAGGCGGCGTTCATCCGCAAGGAGGACTGGCCGCTGTTCGAGTGGCGCATGCGGTTCAACCGTGCACGGTACGGCGCGGAGGGCGGCTGGTTCGACAGCAACCGCGAGACCGTCGACTGGCTGCGCAGGGAACTCGCCGCGAACGGCCCGCTCGCCGCGAGCGAGATCGAGCACGACGCCAACACCCGCACCGGGCCGTGGTGGGGCTGGTCGGCGGTCAAGCGCGCGCTCGAGATGCTGTTCCTGATGGGCGAGGTGGCGATCGCCGGCCGCACCCGGTTCCAGCGCCGCTACGCGCTCGTGGAGGACGTGCTTCCGGCGAGCGTGCTCGGCGTGCGCTACGACACCGACGACGCCGTCCGCGAGCTGATCCGGCGCTCGGCCGTCGCGCACGGCATCGGAACGGCCAAGGACTTCGCCGACTACTACCGCATCAAGGGCGCCCCCGCCCTCGCCGCGATCCGCGACCTGGAGGAGGCGGGCGAGCTCCTCCCGGTCCGCGTCCCCGGCTGGGAGAGCAACGGCAAGCCGATCCCGGCCTGGCTGCACCGGGATGCGCGCCGTCCTCGGCGCATGGAGGCCGCAGCGCTGCTCTCCCCGTTCGACCCGGTCGTCTGGTACCGCGACCGGGCGCTGCGGATGTTCGGCTTCCACTACCGCATCGAGATCTACACGCCGGCGCCGCAGCGCGTCTACGGCTACTACTCGCTGCCGATCCTGCTCGACGACGCCCTGGTCGGGCGCGTCGATCTGAAGAGCGACCGCCAGGCCGGCGTGCTGCGCGTGCAGTCCGCGTGGACCGAGGACGGCGACGGCGGCCGGATCGCCGAGCGGCTGCGGCCGCTGCTGGCCGAGACCGCGGCCTGGCAGGGGCTCGGCGCGGTGGAGGTGGCCTCCAGCGCGCGGGGCGACCTGGCACCGCTGCTCGCACCGGCGGCCGGCTGAATCGCTCCGGCGATCCGGCGACGGCACGGCACCCTCGCGGTGCGCACGGCCGCGGGGGTAGGGTGCGGGCATGACGTCACCGCTGGACTACCTGAACGCCGACGGCGCCGATGAGGCGGACTACGAGCAGCCGATGCGCGAGGTGTACGCATACCGCGACGGCGAACGCTGGACGGACGGCATCGTGACCGGGACGAAACGCGGCGAGGACGGCCGCGCGCTCGTCCAGTTCGACGGCCGGGTCTGGGTGGGCGCCGACGACGTGCGCGACTCCGACCACTACATCGCGGTGCTGCTCAACCCGGACTCGACCGTGTACGCCGAGGTGCTCGCGCGGCTCATCGACGGGGCGCCCGCCGACCCGATCCGGGACGTCTCGGTGACCGACGGCGCCTCGAACGTGGGCACCGAATGGCGGCCGCTCGACGAGGAGCGGCGCGGCACCCGCGTACGCTACCGCTACACCGGCACCGCCGAGCTGGAGCCGGTCGACGCCGAGGGCTGACTCGCGCCACCCCGCCATGGCTTCCGGAGTTCTTCACGCAACACGCCGGGGAGCAGTGTGAAGAACTCAGGAACTGGCGGCGAGGGTCAGAAGCCCGCGCCCATCTTCTCCAGGCGCTCGACGCGCTCCGGGATCGGCGGGTGAGTCGAGAACAGCCGGCTCATCATGCTCGGCTTCAGCGGCTCCGCGATCCACAGGTGCGCCATGCTGCTGTTCTGCTTGCGCATCGGCCGCGAGTAGTCCTGCAGCTTGAGGAGCGCGCTGGCCAGGGCGTCCGGGTGCCGCGTCGTCATCGCGCCGGTGGCGTCGGCGAGGTATTCGCGCTGGCGGGACACCGCGAGCTGGACGAGCGTGGCGACCAGCGGAGCGATGATCGCAGCGACCAGTCCGAACACGAGCACGACCGGGTTGCCGCCGCCGTTGTTGTTGTTCCGGTTGTTGCCGCCGAAGAGCGTCATGCGCAGGAAGATGTCCGCGATCAGGCCGATCGCGACCGTCAGGCCGAACACGATCATCGAGAGCCGGATGTCGTAGTTGCGCACGTGACCGAGCTCGTGCGCCATCACCACGTCTTCCTGCCGTCGTGAGAAGCGGCCGTCGAGCAGCGTGTCCCAGAGGACGACGTGCGTCGACGGGCCGAACCCGACGGTGAACGCGTTCGCCTGGTCGGTCCACGAGGAGACGTCCTCGACCCGGACGGGCGTCCCGGTGACGTGCTCGATCCGCTCGAGCCGGGCGGCGTCCGCGGCCAGCTGCGGGTTGCGCAGCGTGTGGGACGACGCCGCGGCGAGCCAGCCGGAGACGAACGCGAACAGCAGCGCGACCGCGACGACGACGGGCCCGGCGATCAGCCA